>JAQVOV010000108.1 GCA_028702395.1 Candidatus Omnitrophota bacterium | reverse complement strand
TGTGCGTTGTGAGTTGTGCGTTATGTCGTATGTCGTAAACCGTGAACCGTAATCCGTTAACCGTAACTTATTAATCGGTCATAACATGTCATCCCTGTTTTGTTGACTTTTCTGTCAACAAATACCGGCCTGCCTGCCGGATAGGCAGGGGCAATCCCCCCTACATCAACATTTATTCGAAACCTTCTTCGTAGGGGCGTATTGCAATACGCCCCTACAAAAACTTCGTTCAGGACGTTCCACTCTACGCGTAGCGCGCAGCTATTCACTATTTTAAAGAATAGACTTTTCCTGGCGATTCGTTTATAAGTCCTGTTAACTGCATTTGCAATAAAATACTGTTCAAGGTCCCAAAATCACACATAAGTTTTTCTTGTATATCATCAATATATAACGGTTCTTTTGATATCATATCAAGTATTTTTTTGTGCGATTCAGTAAGTTCGTTGTTCTTGTTTTCATGATCCATTTTTTTTCTTTCGTATCCTATTTCTTCAAGAATATCATCTGTATATTGAACTAACTTAGCTCCATTTTTGATAAGCTCTAAAGTCCCTCTTGCAACTGAACAATCTATACGTCCAGGAACAGCAAATACTTCTCTTCCTTGTTCTAATGCAAGATCAGCTGTTATTAAAGAACCACTTTTTTTAGCTGCTTCGACAACAACAACTCCTTTTGATAACCCACTTATAATTCTATTACGCATAGGAAAAGTGTTTTTGTTAGGTTTAAAACCCATAGACAATTCTGAAACGATCACTCCTTTTTCCAGCATTTGAGAAAACAACCTTTTGTTTGATGAAGGATAACATATATCCACACCGCAACCTAATACTCCTATAGTCTTTGCTTTTGCCTTTAGTGCACCTTTATGAGCATTTGAATCAATACCACTGGCTAAACCGCTAACTATTGTAATATCCAATTGTCCCAGTTCATATGCTAACTTTTCAGCAGTCTGCATTCCATAGAAAGATGCTTTTCTTGTACCAACAATTGCTACATTAATATCATTGTCAGACAAAAAATTACCACGAACAAATAATATTATAGGCGGCGAATAAATATTTTTTAGTATTTGAGGATACTTGTCATCGAAAACAGATAAAAGAGAAACATTATATTTTTCTATCTCTTTGATTTGCTTTTCAACTTCATTTTTATCAAATGATGAGATTTCTTCTGCTATTTCTAAAGTGATACCTTTAATATTAGAAAAGTCTTTTTTCTTAGCTTTGAATATTTCTGATATACTGCCAAAATGTTCAATTAAACGATTGAGTCTTATAAAACCTACGTCTTTTATAAGATTGATAGAAAGAAGTTCAATAATTTCTTGTGTAAGTGCCATTTTTCACCTCCTATTATTATATACGATGAAAATGGCTATCTGTCCCAAACTTTTTTAAAATTCTTTAGAACCTGGTTCTCCAGAACCAGGTTCTACGTTAGAATAAAAAAAAGTCTTCTCTTGAAAATATTATTTATCTTCTTTATTTTAAACAACATACACATCCTTTCTATTCTTACTCCTACAATAAAACACCGTAGAACCAGGTTCTATAGAACCTGGTTCTAGGGTTGTTCTACGTTTTTTTATGAAATAAATTTTCTGCTAGTAATTTGGGTTTAAGAAGTGTGTGATTATTTTTTGCTTATCCAAGTAATTATAGATCCAACTACTTGTTCTAAGGTCATTTTGTCAGTATTAACAAAATAGTCTGCTCCTTCATAGAGAGGTCTTCTTTGTTCAAGAATATCTTTTATTTTCTGAAGCGGGTCTTTGACACTTAAAAGAGGTCTATGAGTATGTTCTTTTACTCTTTTATATATTACTTCCGGAGAACTCCACAAACATATTATATTACCGTTTTTCCTCAACAAATGAATATTGTTAGGGTTTAGTACTATGCCACCACCTGTATCTATAACAATATCATTTTTTCCTGAAAGCTCCTTTACGACATTACATTCCATTTCTCTGAACGAAGGTTCTCCATCTTGCTGGAAAATATCAGAGATCTTCTTCCCTGCTTTTTCTTCAATAACATCATCTGTGGAAACATATTTAACTCCAAGTGTTTGGGCGAGCATTTGACCAATAGCTGTCTTACCTGTACCCATGAAACCGATCAATACGATGTTCTTCATTTATTACCTTTATTAGATTCAGTTATCTGTTATTTGTTATCTGTTTGGGTGGTGAATCATCCTGAATATAATCCTTTGATCCTTTTTAAAAGAGCAGGCTTTTTGCTTTTTTTACAGGGCGCCTCACGAGGCGCCCCTACAAAACACGTTTAGGACGTTCCACACTTTTTACTTTTTCCTTTTTACTTTTTCCTTAAAAGTTCTTCACCTGTTTAAGATAGCTCTCATAATTCCGTTTCATCTCACCTATTGAGTCTCCACCAAATTTCTCTACCATTGCATTTGCAATCACATATGCACTCACTGCTTCTGCAACAACCCCGCATGCACTTACAGCACACACATCAGCCCTTTCAACCTGTGCACTTACTTCTTTTTTAGTTTTCACATTTACAGTACTTAGAGGACTCATTAACGTTGCTATAGGTTTCATAGCAACTCGTAAAACTATATATTCACCATTACTCATACCAGCTTCGATCCCGCCTGCATTGTTGGTTATACGCCTAAAACCATTTTTCTTATCATAAAATATCTCATCATGAACTTGTGAACCTCTTAAAAATGCAAGTTCAAACCCTCCGCCTATTTCAACACCTTTAACAGCTTGTATAGACATAAGTGCTTTTGCAAATTCTCCATCAAGTCGTCTATCCCATTGTGTATATGTTCCCAAACCAACTGGCACTCCTTTTATCACAACTTCACAAATACCTCCTAATGAATCACCTTGCTGTCTTGCTTTATCAATTTCCTCTTTCATTAAAACCCTTGCCTTTTTATCAGCACATCGTATATCTGCACTTTCTGCAGCTTTTTTTATTTGTTCATATGACATCTCATCTGTATATGCTCCAACATTACCTAAAACTAACACATGGCTTAACATATCTATATTAAACTCTTTTAATAAAAGTTTACATAAAGCTCCAACTGCAACTTTTTCTGCAGTCTCACGAGCACTTGAGCGTTCTAACATATTGCGCATATCATATTGGTTATACTTTAATGCACCTGCAAGATCAGCATGCCCTGGCCTTGCATTAAAAATAGGCGGAAGTTCTTTTATCTTAAAATCTTTGTTCTTTATTATAATCGATACAGGTGAACCTATGGTCTTTCCTTTTCTTATACCTGAAACAATATGAACTTTATCCTTTTCTATTTTCATTCTTCCGCCACGACCGTAACCGACCATACGCCTAGAAAGTTCATTATTCAAGAATTTTTCATCTATTTTTATATCTGCAGGCATACCATCTACAATGGACACTAACTGCTCTCCATGTGATTCTCCTGCTGTCATGTAACGTATCATATATACCTCCTGTATTCGTTATGCGTTAAGCGTTAAGCGTTATGCGTTATGCGTTATGCGTATGTCGTAAACCGTGAACCGTTAACCGTAAACCGTAACTTATTAATCGGTCATAACATGTCATCCCGGTTTTGCCGTCTATCAAGATGGCAAATACCGGGATCTAGAGTCCTATTTACCCTCTAGCTTGTATCTTTATATCTTTAATTCAATTATTACTATTCACTATCCACTATTCACTAAGTCCTCTTAACCTTCTGACCTCTGACTTCTAAGCCCTATCAACTCAATCCAGGACCTTCCACTCTTCTCTCTGCGCGTAGCTCGTAGCGCGTGGCTAGATCCATCACACCTTACGCTTTGCGACTAGCAATTTGCAATATGCGCTTTGCCATCTCGCTACTCACAATTATACCAACTCTCTCTTTCTTTTTCAACATATGATTATAAATGCTGTTGCACATAATGGTTACATTTAAATGTCTATATAATAAAGTAGGGGCAATTTAAACCCTTTACCGTGTTTTGCATAGCAAAACTCTGGTATAGGGCATGAATTGCCCCTACGATTTATTTAAAATATTTATCTGAGGAACAGGCAGGCCTGTCCTGAATTCATCTGGTGAGCTTGTCGAAACATGTCGAAGGGGCCTGTTAGCTACATCTATGTTGTTTTTTCTTTTCTTCTCACTACCCTTAACGCATTACCCACAACCCAAAAATAAAATATTACAAATAACGACTTTACCCTTTTTCTGCCTTCACTTGCGAAGTATATTTGAAATTGCATATAACGGATAATTATAAATGTTTCCTTGTTGAGAAAAATTTTCCAGCGATATCCTTATTCCGTAAGGCGAACTATGTTCCTGTATAAATATACGCATACTTTGCATTTTACCTTTTATTCCTGCCTTTACTTCAATAGGGATTATTTTATCATCTTTTTGTAAAAGATAATCCACTTCCGCGTTACTTGATCGTTTTTCTCTATGCCAATAATATAGTTGCCCTCTTTTTTCAGGATCAAAATTTTTCAGGATCTCCATCCCTGTAAACAATTCTGCCAAATTACCTTTATTTATCACCTCTATATTTTGAGCAGAAACAATATTAGAGATATCTAACCCCAATACTTTTTGATGTATACCCGTATCACTTAAAATAACTTTAAATTTATTTATTTTAATTTGAGCACCTAAAGGTATTCCTTGTGCAGCACTATGAAATATTTTATAAGCTAACCCTGCCTGAACAATTAAACTTAAGGCTTCTTTAAAAAAATAATGACTTGAAGAACCATCAATGTTGGAATATTTAAATTTTCCTCCGGTTTGTAAAGCAATAGAATCAAATACTTCTTTTAACCTCTGAACCGGTGACCGCTTTTTATATTTAGCAAAATCATCTTTTAATGTTTCTGTTATATCATTTATTTTTTTCTGGCAAGAAAGAATATCCTTTGAGACTACAAATTCCTTTACTATTTCCGGCATTCCTCCGATAAGATAAAATATTTTTAAATGATCGATCAATTTTTGATGAAAAATATTATCCAAGGGATGTTTTGCATCTGCATTGTTCTTCATTTCTATGAGTGATGTTTCTTCTAATGCCTGCAAAAATTCGTCAAATGAAAAAGGATATAAGAAAAGAGAATGAATTCTTCCAACTCCTTGGGATGGGATATGTGCTAATGCAAATTCAAGCAAAGAACCTGCTGCTATAACATGTAACTCAGGCATTTTTTCATAAAAAAATCTTAGAGAACTTAATGCTTCAGGACATGCTTGGATCTCATCAAAAAACAACAAAGTTTCTCCACAAATTATTGGAATACCAAAATAAGCAGATTATTTTTGACATATTATTGAAGGATTAAGTGAACCTGAAAAAAACTGTTTTATATCCCGTTCTTCTTCAAAATTAAC
>JAQVOV010000107.1 GCA_028702395.1 Candidatus Omnitrophota bacterium | reverse complement strand
CCGGCATGCAGGTACGCCCCTACGAAGAAGGTTTCGAGTAAATGTTGATGTAGGGGGGATTGCCCCTGCCTGTCTGGCAGGCTGGTATTTGTTGACAGAAAAGTCAACAAAACAGGGATGACATGTTATGACCGATTAATAAGTTACGGTTAACGGATTACGGTTCACGGTTTACGACATACGACATAACGCACAACTCACAACGCACAACGCTTTAAGGGTTATATTTTATAATTGTTTGACAGATTAAGTCCTATTATATATAATTAGTCACATATAATTAATAATTATAATTATTAATTACAAATGAAGTATAAAATAATACCTCGCTTTGTGTTGCATATCTGGAGCTTTGGATTTTACAAGAACGTTTTGAATTTGATGAAATCCCATAAGCCCGTATCTTATAGCTCGAAGCATGAAATAAGGAGAAGGAATGGCAAAAGCATTAGTTATTGTTGAATCACCTGCAAAGTCTAAAACAATAAACAAGATATTGGGAAAAGACTATGTGGTAACATCCAGTATGGGACATATGATAGATCTTCCAAGACAAAAAATGGGTATAGATCCAAAAAATGATTTTAAACCTGAATACATAGTTATTCCGGAAAGGAAAAAGTATCTCACACAATTAAAAAAAGAAGCTAAGGATAAAGACAGTATTTATTTAGCGCCGGACCCTGATAGAGAAGGAGAAGCAATTGCATGGCACTTGAAAAATGAACTCGGAAAAGGCAAAAAGGTATATAGGGTTACATTTGATGAAATAACAGAACGTGCAGTAAAAAATGCTTTTAAAGAGCCAAGAGATATTAACATGGACCTTGTGAATGCTCAACAAGCCAGAAGGGTTTTAGATAGACTAGTGGGTTATTCCATAAGTCCGCTTTTATGGTCAAAAGTAACAAGAGGATTAAGTGCCGGCAGAGTACAATCCATTGCTGTCAGATTGATTGTTGATAGGGAAAGAGAGATAAGAGCTTTTAATCCAAAAGAATATTGGAGCATAGAAGCTGTATTAAGTAAAAATGGAGATAATTTAAAATTTAATGCTAAGTTAGAAAAATATCAGGGTGAAAAAATAGAACTTTTAGATAAAAAAATGACAGATGGATCTTTGGAACAAATAAAACAAGGCAAGTTTGTTGTAACGGATATAAAAAATTCAAAGAAAAGAAAAAAAGCTCAACCGCCCTTTACCACATCAAAACTGCAGCAAGAAGGGTTTAATAAATTGAAATTTCCAGTAAATAAGACTATGAGAATAGCACAACAGCTATATGAAGGTATAGAGTTAGGTCCAGAAGGGGAAATAGGGCTCATTACTTATATGCGTACAGATTCTGTAAAAGTTTCAAAAGAAGGCCAAGAAGAAGCTAAGAACTATATAATAACAAATTTTGGAAAAGAGTATTATCCTGAAGAACCGAATATATATAAGTCAAAGAAATCCGCACAAGAGGCACATGAATGTATAAGACCAACTTTGCCTTTACGTGATCCTAGAAGTATCCAAGGACATCTTAGTCCTGATCAATTTAAACTTTATACTATTATTTGGAACAGATTTATTTCAAGTCAAATGTCCGAGGCATCGTATGCTACTATAAAGATCTCTATAACAGTGAATGATTATCTTTTTGGGGCAAGCGGGACTTCAATTATTTTTGATGGGTTTATGAAACTATATCAAGAGGATGTTGAAAATGATAAAGAAAAACAAATACTTCCTGAACTTGAAAAAGATGAACAGTTGGATCTTCATGATCTTTTGAGTCAACAGCATTTCACTAAACCACCTGCAAGATATTCAGATGCATCATTAGTTAAAACTTTAGAAGAAAAAGGGATAGGAAGACCATCAACATATGCGCCTACCATTCAAACAATAATAGCAAGGTCTTATGTTAATCGAATCAGTGGGTATATCCACCCTACTGATCTTGGGGAAACAGTGAACGATCTATTGGTTACACATTTTCCACTTATACTTGATGAGCAATTCACTGCAGGCATGGAAGAATCTCTGGACAATGTTGAGCAGGGAAATACAGATTGGGTCAAGGTTATCAGAAATTTCTATGATCCGTTTATCATTACTGTGCAAAATGCAGGCAAGAATATGCAAAGTGTCAATAAAAACGCTGTAGAACTTGAAGAAAAATGTCCGCAGTGTGGTAAACCTATGATAGAAAAATGGGGAAGACGAGGAAAATTCTTAAGCTGTTCTGCTTTCCCGAAATGTAAGTTCGCAAAATCATTTACAACAGGGGTAAAATGTCCTCAAGAAGGTTGCGATGGAGAGCTTATTGAAAGGCGTTCCAGAAGAGGTCCTTTTTTTGGATGTTCGAAATATCCTAAATGTACATATACTGCAAGGACATTACCTAAGCCAGGTTCAGAGCAGACAGAGGATGATTATCAAGAAGACCAAACGGATCAGTAACATTAGTAGGACAAACATATGCAAAGATATATAGACAAGTTCGAAAAATATCTTTCCGTTGAAAAAAATGCTTCAGTTAACACTATAGACAGTTATCTTTCAGATCTTGATGCTTTTGCTAAAGAAGCAGGAGATGTAGATATAAAAAAAATTGATTATCTTACCATACGAAAATATATGGCAAAGATGTCAGCAGAAAAATTAGCAAAAAAAAGTATTGCCAGAAAACTATCTTCTTTAAGATCATTTTTTAGATTTTTGTATAAGGATGGTTATATTTCAGAAAACCCGGCTTCAAGTGTAGCAACGCCGAAACTTGACAAAAAACTTCCTGTTTTTCTGGATGAAAATGAGGTCGTTAAATTCATAACAGCTCCAGACGTTTCAGATATATTAGGCGCAAGAGATAGAGCTGTATTAGAAACATTGTATTCCGGTGGTTTGCGTGTAAGTGAATTGGTAGGTATTGATATAAAAAAGATGGATCTTATAGCAGGTCTTATTAAGATATTTGGAAAAGGAAGGGTTGAAAGGCTTGCTCCTATAGGCGAACAGGCAATTAAAGCTATAAGAGAATATATGAAATTAAGAGATGAAAAAGGATATGGAGATGTTCAAGCTCTTTTTTTAAATAAGAACGGAAAACGTATTACTGATAGAAGCATAAGAAGAGTCGTTAATAAATATATAAAAATAGCATCCATAAAACAAAAGATATCACCTCATTCTTTAAGACATTCGTTTGCTACGCATTTATTGAATAAAGGTGCAGATCTAAGAAGCGTTCAAGAATTGCTTGGGCACAAAAACTTATCTACGACTCAGATATACACCCATGTTTCACAAGAGAGATTAAAAGCGGTTTATGATAAAGCTCATCCGAGAGCGTAAATGAGCTACATGTTAGCTAATAGAAAAGATAAGTAAAAAGTAAAAAGGTAAAAGGTAAAAGTGTGGAACGTCCTGAACGAGCTTCCGAGCTCCTACTAAAAATCGGTAAAAATGGAGCATTCTGGATGGGCTACGAGCCACGAGCTGAGAGCTTAATGATTGATCAAAAAAAGTTTTATTATAAGTTTATTTAGGATGTTCAACTAGCGCGTAGCTCGCTACGCGTAGCGCGCGGCAAAGAGTGGTATACAGAGTTTTTAATAAGATTCCACAATGATATTCTAGATTTTTTACTTTTTACTTTTGCCTTTTTACTTTATATTGTAAAGGAGCCAAATGCAGTTCATATACGACATATTCTTTATTGCTTTTTCAATTGTTTATTTGCCCATTCTTATCTTCAAAGGAAAATCTCATGATGATTTTAAACAAAGATTCGGGGTGCTTCCTGAAAAAATAAAGGGGCAAAATAAAAACTTTATTTGGATCCATACTGTTAGTGTAGGTGAGACTATTGCTGCTAAAGAATTTGTTTTGAACCTTATGAAAAAATACCCAGACAAAAAGATCTGTATTTCCACAACAACTGTTACAGGACAGGAAATGGCGAAAAAGATATTTTCTGAAGAAGTAGCAACCTTTTTCTTCCCATTGGATCTTAGCGGTATAGTAAAAAAAGTCATAAATTATATTGATCCTTATATGTTTGTATTGTTTGAAACAGAAATATGGCCAAATCTTATTATAGAAATGAAAAAACGTAATGTGCCTGTCTTTTTGGTCAATGGTCGAATATCTGATAGATCTTTTAAAGGTTATAAAAAAATAGCAATGTTCTTAAAACCTGTTTTTCGATCAATATCATTATTTTGTATGCAGACTGAAGATGATGCAAAGAGGATCATAAAAATAGGTGCGCCTGCTAGGCATGTCAAAGTAACAGGGAACGTGAAATATGATGTCAATACGGATGCTGAAATAAACCTTCCCCAAGCTTTTGATAAGATAAAAGGTAAGGATATCTTTGTTGCTGGGAGCACACATCCCGGTGAAGAACAAATTATATTAAAAACATACGAAAAATTGTCATTGAACAGACCTCTGGTGCTTATTATTGCCCCTCGACATATCAATAGAACAGAAGAACTCATTAATATGTGCAAGAGCCTTTCTTATGAATATGTGCTTTTTTCACAAATAAATAACGATAATATTGAAAATAAAATAATTATTGTTGATACGATCGGACATCTTAAAGAACTGTATTCTATTGCTACAGTTGTTTTTGTAGGAGGCTCTTTGGTTGCTAAAGGTGGTCATAATATAATAGAGCCTGCGATATTTTCAAAACCGATCATATTCGGTAAATATATGAATAATTTCAGGGCAATGGCAAAAAACTTTGTCGAAAAGGAAGCTGCTATACAATTAAAAAATGAAGAAGAGCTATATGAGACGGTTTTAAAATTATTTAAAGAGCCTGCTCTTGCAATTAGAATGGGAAAGAAAGCCTTTTTGATGATCTCTCAAAACAGTGGTGCAGTGGATAATCTGATAGCAGAGATCGATAGCTATATGAGCAGTTTTCATTAGAAAGACATTTTTACTGTTTATGTCGGTATAAGGAATTTAAGATTATATCGGTTTTAGAAAGGATATAATGAAAAAGTATATAAGCCCAAAAGTAAAAGCTGTTGTACTTGATCCAGATCAAGCAGTATTAGAAGTTTGTAAATTGGGAGGGCATTATTTTAAACGTATTACAGCTACTGTGTGTTTTTATGGAACTGATACTATGGGGGAGTGTTATGTAACACCTAAGGGTGGGGCTACATTCATTCTTGGAGGAGCTACACCTTTCCCATCAGGAATGCCTAGTTGAAAATAAATATCCGACAGTTTCAACGTTGTTTTAAAATGTAGAGTTTAAAATTATAATGTGAAGAAAGACTTTTTAATGATCTCGGAAAACAGGCTAGCAGTGGATAATCTGATCAGTAAAATTGACAGATATATGATTATGGGTTGTGAGTATTGAGTACTGTGTCAATGTGTTATGTGTCATGTGTCATGTGTCAT
>JAQVOV010000106.1 GCA_028702395.1 Candidatus Omnitrophota bacterium | reverse complement strand
ATAATATGGACATGGATATACAAAGGTTACAGGCTTATTATCAGGATCAGGGATTTTTGGATGCAAAGGTCTCTCCTGAGATAACCTATGATGATAAAGGGATGAACATTGTTTTTAAAATTCAGGAAGGACCACAATATAAAATAGGAAATGTTTTCATAAAAGGAACGGACCTTATTTTTACAGAAGAAGACATAAGAAAACAGATAAAAATGAAAAACGGGGATCCTTTTAGACATGTGGGCTTAAGAGATGACTTGGAGAAGATCAAGGACCTCTATTATGAACATGGATATATGAATGTTGCTATAGATATTGATAGGGACATGAAGTTGGGCGAAAGCATGATAGATGTCACATATACTATTGTGCCTGGACATATCGTATATGTAGGAAAAATAGATATAGTAGGTAATCATAAGACCAAAGACGTAGTTATAAGACGAGAACTGAGAGTTTATCCTGGTGATAAATTCAACGGGAGTACTATAAGACGATCAAAGGAAAGACTATATAATCTGGGATTTTTTGAAGATATTTTCTGGACGATGAAAGACACTTATGATAAGAACATTAAAGATGTTGTTATTACAGTTAAAGAGTCTAAAACTGGAGAATTTGCATTTGGCGGAGGATATAGTTCTGTAGATAGCTTCATAGGGTTTGCACAAATAACGCAAAGGAACTTTGATCTTTTGAATTTTCCATCGTTTACAGGTGACGGACAAAACCTTGCTATTAAAGCTACGCTAGGAACAGTAAGAAGGGATTATGATATAAGCTGGACAGAGCCATGGATATTTGATAATCCAATTTCTTTCGGATTTGATCTTTATAGCAGAACACATGAAAGAGATAATCAGGTGGGATATGGGTATGAAGAAAGAAGAACAGGAGGAGATCTTAGACTAGGAAAAGAGTTCACTGAACGGTTCAGAGGAGATATCATGTACACTCTTGAGGAAATAAAGATCTCGGACGTTGATGACAATGCAACATCTGATCTTAAAGATGAAGAGGGCTCTAACTGGTTATCAAAAGCTATGATAGCTATAGCATATGATACAAGAGACAATATCTATGCACCTAAAAGGGGTATATTTTCACAAGTTATATTTGAAAATGCAGGAGGTTTTTTAGGTTTTGATAAATCTTTCTTAAAAACTTATTTAATGGCTTCATATTATTATACCTTTTATGACCTTGTGACATTAGAAGTAAAGGGCAGAACAGGATGGATCAACCCTTACTCTAAAACAAAAACAACACCTATTTATGAAAGGTTTTTTGCAGGAGGAGCAAATTCCATAAGAGGATACAGAGAAAGAAAAGTTGGGCCAAGAGACTATGGTTCCAGTGAACCTGTTGGAGGAAGCTCTATGTTCATAGGAAACGTTGAAGCAACTTTCCCTATATATGAAAACCTTATAAAAGGCGCTGTTTTCTATGATATAGGAAGTGTTTGGGTTGAAGCATCAGATTATTTTCAAGGCGGATTTAAATCCGGCATAGGCTGCGGAGTAAGAGTTAAAACTCCTATCGGACCTGTTAAGATCGATATGGGGTATCCGTTAAGTGATAATCATGATGATAAAAAGAAAGTAGAGTTCTATTTTAGCATGACTCATGGTTTTTAAAATTGAAAGGAGAAACACATGAAAAAGGGAATAGGGTTAGCATTATTGATCGTGTTTGTTTTGGGATTAACAGGGATAGCATATGCTGAAAATGGGAAGATCGGTTTTGTTGACAGAAGGACCATTGCTTTTGAATACAATAAGATAAAGGACCTTAATGCATCAATAGAACAGGATTATGAAGCAGCAAGACAGGAGATAGAAATAAAAACAGCGGATATAAAAAAGCTTTCTGAAGATATGGAGCTTTTAAGTGAAAGCGCAAGACAGGAAAAAGAGCCTGAACTACAGGAAAAGATAAGAGATTTTGATAATTATAGAAGAGAAAAGATGCAGGAACTCGGTAAAAAAAGAGACGATGGAATGATGGAGATAACAAAAGAGATAGACCTTGTCTGCAAAGAATATGGAAAAAAGAATGGATATTTCACTATTCTGGATAAAGCAGCAGCTTTATATTCTCCAGATACTGCAGATATTACACAGGACGTACTTGCAGAATTAAATAAATAAGAGAAAGAGATAAAAAGGGTGTGGTAAAAAAGGCATGCATTCTAAAAAGGAATGCATGAAATAAATTATCACACCCTTTTAAATTGATAAGGGGCGCAAATGAAAAAAACATTACAGGAAATTTTATCTGTTATAGGAGGAACTTTTGCTGGGAATGGTTCAATAGAGATAAAAGGAATTCGAACTTTAGAAGAAGCTCAGCAAGGAGACCTGGCTTTTCTTTTTGATATAGCTAATTTAAAAGCTCTTGATTCAACAAAAGCTTCATGCGTTGTTGTTCCAAATGCTGTTGACAAAGCTCCCTGTAATATTGTTAGAAGTGAAAATGTTCAGATAGCTTTTAAAAAGGCGTCAAACATATTAGGTCTAGATAGAATACCAGGCCCCAAAGGGATACATAGCACAGCTTATCTTGCTAATACAGTTTCTTTAGGAACAAATGTTGCAATAGGAGCTTATGTGGTGATAGAAGAAGGTGTTCATATATCAGATAATACTATGGTATATCCATATGCATATATTGGGCACAATACAAGTATTGGAAAAAACTGTAAGATCTTTCCAAATGTTACAATAAGGGAAAAGTGTATTATAGGTAATAATGTCACGATACATCCAAATACTGTTATAGGGGCTGATGGTTTTGGCTATGAATTCGATATGAGTACAGGCTCTTTTATAAAGATCCCTCAAATAGGAAAGGTTGTTATACATGATGATGTAGAAATAGGCGCTTGTGTAACTATTGATAGAGCAAAAATAGCATCAACAATAATAGGAAAAGGTACAAAGATAGATAATTTAACACAGATCGCACATAATGTTAAAATAGGGATGAATACTGTTATTGCAGCACAAACAGGGATTGCAGGGTCAACTGAAGTAGGGAATTTTGTTATGATGGGCGGACAAGTAGGGATCAGAGATCATGTTAAAATAGGTGATAAAGTTAAAATAGGCGCAAGAGCAGGTATCATAAAAGATGTTGAATCAGGAAAGACTATGCTTGGAGAACCTGCAAGAGAAGCATTACGAACAGGTAAAATAGTTGCTATAATAGAAAAGCTACCTGAGATATATAAGAAATTCATTAAATATGAAAAAATGATGGATGATGCCGGGCAATAAGAGAGTTGTTAGGAGTTTAAAGATAAAAGATAAAAGAATAAAGATAAAAGGGTGGAACGTCCTAATGGAATGCTTAAAAGCAAAAGAGCAGTAAATGAAGAAAGTGAAAAGATGAAGCAGAACACTATAGAAAAAGAAGTTGTTTTAGAGGGGATAGGGATCCATTCTGGGCAAAAGGTTACTCTTAAATTTTTACCCGCAAAAGAAGATCAAGGAATAGTTTTTCGAAGAACAGATCTTTCTCCGGTTAAAGAGATCTCTATAAAGAACTTTGTTTTCGGAAAACCCGAAAGATGTACAGTTATTACGAACGACGGAGCACAGATCAACACAGTAGAACATCTTATGGCATCTTTATGGGCATTACAAATAGATAATATAATAATTGAGATAGATAATATTGAAGTGCCTGGTCTTGATGGAAGTGCGATGCAGTATTACGAAGCTGTGAAAAGAGCAGGAAGAATAACACAAGAGGCTAAACGTAAACAAATAAAGATCAAAGAACCGGTTTTTGTAAATCAGAACAATGCTTTTATCGGTCTTTTTCCGTCGGATGTTTTTTCTGTATCATATTTGCTGGAACATAAACACCCTGCAATAGGAAAACAATATCTTAGTTTAGAACTAACGCCTGAGATAGTTGTTGACGAGCTTATTTTTGCAAGAACTTTTTGTTTAAAAGAAGAAGCCGAAATGCTGCAAAAGATGGGCTACGGAAAAGGAGCAAACACAAAAAACACATTGGTAATGGATGTAGATGGACCAATGGAAAATGTTTTAAGGTTTTCCGACGAACTTGTAAGACACAAGATGCTTGATCTTGTAGGCGATATGTATCTTACGAATTATCCGATCATAGCAAAAGTTGTTGCAGTTAATAGTGGTCATGCGATGAATATGGAAATAATAAAGCAGATAAAGAAAATATATTGTTAATAAGTACCTATGTAATAAGTTATGAGGACTGTCTAACGAGTTTTTGAGGAAAACTGAAATTCAGAATTTCACAAAAGACCCACGACACAGTACTCATGACGCAAGACACAATTAAGGAGAAAAATGAAAACAATATTGGATATTAATCAGATCAAAGAACTTTTGCCGCACAGATATCCTTTTTTATTAGTTGATAAAATAGTAGAAATGGAAAAAGGTAAAAGAATAGTTGGCATAAAGAATGTTACTGCTAACGAAGAGTTTTTTAATGGGCATTTTCCGATAAAGCCTATAATGCCTGGAGTTTTAATGGTAGAAGCACTTGCGCAAACTTGCGGTGTTTTGGCTTTACAAGAAGAATCAAACAAAGGGAAGCTTGCACTTTTTGCAGGGCTTGAAAGTGTTAAATTCAAAAGAATGGTCGTGCCAGGTGATGTTTTGAAATTGGAAGTTAATATTACAGCATCTAGATCTCGTATCGTAAAAGCAGAGGGAGTAGCTTCTGTTGACGGAGAGATAGCTGTAATAGCGAACATGATGTTTGCTATAGCGTAGAGCGGGTTAATAGGATTTTATAAGGAAAAAGGTAAAAGTAAAAAGGAAAAAGGGTGGAAGGTTCTCGAATATTTTTTTGTAGGGGCGTATTGCAATACGCCCCTACCAGGGAAAACACAAGATCCCACAATGAAAAATTTTTTCTATCCGCCAAAATTTGTAAAATTTTGGCGAGATCTCGCAAACAAAGATAAAGAGGCGGACTTTTTACTTAAAGTAGCTATTGAGGAGCAAAGATGGAAAGATTAGGCATAGCAGCAGGAAGCGGGAATTTTCCTGTTATAGTAGCACAGCAGGCAAAAAAACAAGGGGCAAAAACAATTGTTTTTGCTATATCAGGTATATCAGATAAAGAAATAGAAAAATACGCAGATAAGATTATATGGATAGATGTAGAGCATTTCAGCATACAAAAATTTATCCTGCAGCTTTTAATGACACGACCAAGTAAAATGGTCCTTGTTGGAAAATTTGACAAATCCTTTGTTCTTAAAAGATTAGCTACTCATAAAGACAAGCATCAGGATGTTCAGGAAATATTTTCTGCGAATAAAGATAATTCGGATTACAGTCTTTTAGAAGATATAACTAAAAGATTTGAAAAAATAGGTATTAAAGTGAGTGATGGTATGGAGTATCTTTCAGAACTGCGTGTTGAAAAAGGAGTACTTACAAAAAGGGTGCCTACTGAGGAAGAACAAAAAGATATTGAGTTTGGATATGAAAAA
>JAQVOV010000105.1 GCA_028702395.1 Candidatus Omnitrophota bacterium | reverse complement strand
CATAACTTGTATTAATATAATGCATTATTTTTTTGAGATTTGCCTGCGGTGTTTGTACGATCAGATGATAATGATTGTCCATCAAACAATAACTATGACATATTGAGCCATATTTCTCATAGCTCTCTTCTATACACTTAAGAAACTTCTCTTTATCACTGTCACTTCGATATATCGCTCTTCGTTCAATCCCTCTTTGTATTACATGATAAAAAGCATTCTCATACTCTATTCTCAATGGTCTCGCCATTTCACCTCCAAATTACCAATATATTACCAAACATATATATTTTTGTCAAATGTGGAGACCTGACCCCATTTTCTTATAACAAAAAAGGGGCGCAACCGCCCCTTTTCTAGTAACTCTTCCCCTAAAGTTTATACTTTATTCAATGCTTCTAAAGCCTTTTTAGCTTCGGCATTATTTGGATCTAATTCCAAAACCCTTTTATAATGATATTTTGCTTTTTCTGGTTCAGACGCCCCATACATCCATGCAAGCTGATTATGAGCTTCCACATAGTTAGGATCCACTTCTAAAGCTTTTTTAAACTCTTCTCGAGCTTTCCATCCTTCCCTGTATCCCATATACATAATTCCTGCTGCAAAATAAGCATACGGATTTTGAGGTTCTAAACGTTGCATATTTTTATACATTTCTAAAGCTCTTTGATATTGTTTAAATGTAACATATTCCAATGCCAAAGTTTTATAAACATTGATATCATCTAATCCCAAAGCAAGCGCTTTTTCGCATTCTTTGATTCCCTTCATCTTTTCACCTAAAACAATTAACGTTTTACCAAGATTATAGTAAGCAACTGCATTTTGAGGATCAATTGCTAACGTCTCTTCAAAATATTTCTTTGCTAAATTATACTCTTGAAGCTGAAAATAAAAAGCACCTAGATCTATTCTATCATCTATATTCTTAGGGTCTTTTGCTATTTTACCCTTAAGTTCATCTATAATAGCATTACCATTAAGCAATCTTATGTTTTCTCCATAAACAATATTAGCAAAGAAAAAAAGACATATAAAAATAAAAAGCAAAACTTTGTTGTTTCTCATAAACTTCTCTCTATTTTTTTTCGCTTAAAAAACATACCTACCATTGGTAATAACCATATAAAATAAACTTTTAAGTTTGAAAAATTAGCAAAAGAAAAATTCTCCCCGTTTTCCGGAAAAAAACTCATAAGAGTTGCAATACAAAAAAGAATAAGGGCTATACTAAACACTATTTTAAATAAGCTTTCGCCAATACGAGTGTCTCTTGCTTTAAAAAAAACTGCAAAAAAAAGCCCTACCCCAATTAAAATAAAAACAAAGTCCGTAAACACTGTTGACATAATTTTAGATGCTAAAACACTTTCATTTGGACGAATCATGTTAAAAGACCAATCCAACAAGCACACACCTAAAAAAACATGCCCTAAACTTATTGTGTAAAAAAAATTGCGAATCAATGGTTTTTTCATATTTATATTTTACCTTTCTTTATGATAATTGTCAATCAACGTATCCTAAAAGCTTTAACCTTTTATACACATCACTTGGTGAATATTGGTATTGCTCATCCCCATTATGTAATTCAAACAAAGGGTGTCCAGCATTTTTATAAACCTCCACAATCAATGAACTACATATTTCTCCTTTCCCATCTAAACCTATAAGATTAGAGGTGTCATAAGGAATATCCTTCACCTGATTTGTTTTCTCTAACTCTCCTGTTACAGGATTTTCTTCCCATACAAACAAATCACGTTCTATTGTTTCCTGCAAGTCTGAAACAAGACTACCGTCATCAAACAAATTTCCAATACTAATATCACTAATTGTTTCTTTATAAGGTTTCAACCAAGTATCCAAATCTCTAATTCTTAACCCATTCTCTGGCACAGCTCCTTCCATATCTAGAACCCATTTTTTTCCAGATTTATCCTCATACAAGAGAGCTGTATGATTCCAAACTCCTTTTGATCCAACTTTAATTAAACTAGGAACTAGTCCTCTTCCTTTAACAGTAATTACCGTTCCAGTTCCACAAGCATTATGTAATAAATTTGCTTTAGTCTCTATATTTTGAGAAATACTTTCGTTCTCTACAAAACCAAAACCTTGAAAGAAATTTAAAGCCCTTTCATCTGCTGTTTTTAAAACATCTATCCAGTTAGTTGGAGACTCATCCACTCCTTTCCATTCAAGTGAAAGATTTCTTTCTCCATTTGAATTAATTTTTTCATTAATCACTATATTTTTAAAATCATCTTGTGAAAATCCATTCTCAGTTAACCATGTACAATCCGTATCTTCAAAAAGAAAATCACATCCATATTTATAACTTATACTACTATTATCATTTGCTACTTCTAATCGAAACAACTCCTCTCCAGATGGATCAAGAATATACTGATCCAACCATTCTCCATTAACAACATATCCTCTTATCCCCTGCCCATCCTCATCATATATTTTTATCTCCCCAGTATCAAGCCTTACATCTCCAAATGGATCGATTTTCATATCCCCAAACTGGATAGATGTTCCTGTACCATATCCATTATATGTATCCCACTGATTCTGATCATCATAATGCCCAAGGAAGACTTCTCCAACCTTTTCACCTGCACTATTGAATATCTCTACTGAAGCATATTCCATACCATCCTCACCTAAAAATACATTATACACACCTGCATCAACGTCTTCCTTAATTCTTTCAGTTCCCGAAGCGTCCATATAACTCTCTGCGCTTCGGGAACTGCCTGGACAGCTCACAAATAATATTTATATTATTTGTGAGAATTCTGCACGTAGTGCAGAATAAGGATTTGGGCATTATATGTTCTTCATATGCCCAAAGACTATGGACAGTTTCTATATTATTTGTTTCATGTTTTTTTATTTAGAGTGTTTAAAATCTTCTCTTTTCACACCAAATACCTTAATGTGAAGAACTGTTTTTAACTGTGCAAAAGTTTGCTCGTTTGTTTCTGCAAAAAGAACACGATAATTGTATCGTGTTCTTTTTGCAGAATAACAATATTTTTCTGATGTTTGAGCCATGAATATGAAGTGCTAAACGAAATATTCATGGCGAGTTAGAAAAATAAGAGCTAACTTTTGCGTACCACTTTGCCCGACAACGGAGGGCAAAGTGGGCAGTTAAAATTTAGTGATAAACATTAAGGTATTTGGTGTCTTTCTTTTTCTCTTCTAAATAAAAAGAAGGGAAGCAAATGCTTCCCTTTTTCACCTAACTCTTCCCCTAAAGCTTATTCAAAAAAAATTTATGTCAATTGTGGAGATCTGACCCTAAGTTTTTTTCATCTCTCCTCCTTAATCAAAAAAGGGGCGCAAATGCCCCTTTTTAAGTACCTCTTCCCCTTAAAGCTATTTTACTTCATTTACAGAATCTAGTTTTTCATTAACCTTTTCAAGCAAAAGCTCATCTCTATCTAATATCTTCTTTCTATCCAATAAGGTTTTCGGACTTAAAATTTCTTCTGGGATAAAAGACTTATCCGTTATTTTTTTCAATGAATATTCTGCAGCATCTCTAATTTGAACATTTGGAACTTTGCTTTTTTCAACCAAAAGAGCAACTGCCCTCTCATCTTTATGGTCCCCCACAGAAAGAATGGCTACATATAAATCAGACATATTCGATGTGTTTTGAATTATATCTAATAACATATCAGTAGAATCTTTTGTTCTAATGTTACCCAATAACATTAGAACAGCTGTTTTCAATGATGAATTTGCAGTATCCTCATACAATGCCTTACTTGCCTCAAAAACTTCCTTTTTTAACTCTTTATTTTTAGTCGATGACAAAAGGCTAACTACAATAATTTTCTTATTATCGTTATCTTCTTCTTTTAAAATCTCCAAAAGGTAAGGAGTCAAATCATTTTCTTTATCTAATTTTGACAACTCTATAACTGCTCTTTGAGCCTGCTTTAAATCCTTACCAGACGCATTTTTATTTCTTCGTTTCATTGCATCATTTAACAATAAATCTATTCTTTTTTGAAACGACATTGATTCGTGAAAAGAGAGCCCTTCTTTTTTTACTATACCACTTATCGCCAAAATTATTACAGCAATTATCGCTAAAGCAATTATCATGTTGTTTTTTTTCACTTTTCACTCCTTAATTAGCTATTTAATTCTACTAACTTATCCTTTATCCTTACAACTAAATCTCTTAACTCTTCGATTTTTAGTTCTTTATTATATATTGAAGCATTTTGTTTAAGAGCAATAACATCTTCTAGGAAATCAAAAGCAGCATCTACAGCATTGTCTGAAGAATTGCTCACCATAAAAGTGCTTTCTACAACTAAAGCATGTTGCTTATAATATATCTCGTTTTCAAGCCAGCCACTAATATCATTCAATATTACTTTTGAAACTTCAAGATCCGAATCATCTCTTTCAATGTATTCGGATAATGTTTTTTCAAATAAAATTTTATTCTTCTGTCTCTCTTCCTCATATTCTAAGGAACCAAATTCATTCTCATAATCACAATTATCTATTATAAAGAAACTTCTAGACAATTCACCTCTTAACTTTTCGGTACTCATTAACGAGGCATCAAACTGTTCATCGTATAGAGCTACTCTATTTTCCATATCTTTCTTTAATTTCGCAAAATCCCAAGACTTCTGACTATTATTATAACAAAATTCCAACATTTTTGAATAAAAATATCCTGTTGGGTTAGCAATCCCACTTACTGCATTATAAAAGACTTCGGTAAACTCCTCTCTATTATCAGAATAATATTCATATGTCTTTCCACCTAGATTATTTAAAAGCTTCTCTATAAAAGAATCAAGATAAGAATATGCACTTGTGTTATCTAATGACAACAAAACCGTTAATATTGCGACATTTTGCTCCATCAAAGAAATATTCTCTCCTTGTAAATTTTTACCAGTTAGAGACTTAACCAAGAGATCTGTTCGGCTATTTCCATTTAATGTGAATCCCAAGCTAGTTTCAAAAGATTCCATGTTCAAATCTAAAAAAACATTGCCCCCAATAAAACCCTCGGTTATATCATCTAACGAATATGTATTGCTTAGTGACAAAACTCCTCCGTTAATCAAATAATTAGCGTTATTAGCAAAATCTATGACTTTTACATCTAAATATTCATTTAAATCATTGTATACAAAACCGTCTCCTTCTATCTTAGACACAATTTTCAAAATATCTTCTTTTTCTGGGTTAAAAATATATTGTTCCAACCATTCTCCATTAACAACATATCCTCTTATCCCCTGCCCATCCTCATCATATATTTTTATCTCCCCAGTATCAAGCCTAACTTCCCCAAACGGATCGATCTTCATGTTACCGAATTGTATAGATGTACCTGTACCATATCCATTATATGTATCCCATGCACTCTGATCATCATAATGGCCAAGGAACACTTCTCCAACCTTTTCACCTGCACTATTGAATATCTCTACTGAAGCATATTCCATACCATCCTCACCTATAAAGGTAGTGTATTGTCCTGCATCAACTTTGTTTTGTATATACTCTCCTACAGATACGCCGTTACTTTCTATTGCATCTACAAAACTACTTTCAAACATACTTCCTTTATACATATTCATACTATTTTCAAATCCATTGTTTGCTATATGATCACTCAACGATTGTGCCATTTTCTTGTACCCATCTTCCTGCCAAGACCAATCAG
>JAQVOV010000104.1 GCA_028702395.1 Candidatus Omnitrophota bacterium | reverse complement strand
ACAATTTTTACAAGTAAAGAAGGTCCCGGCGAATCAATAGACCTTTCAGGCGAAGTTAACTGGGCAGCTTCTACAAAGAAAGATATTCCTGGCGGAATGGGTATAAAGTTTTTACATCTTAATAAGATATCACAACAAAAGATAAACAATTTCGTGGATCATAGTGTTGCAAGAATAAGAAGAATTTTGCTTAAAGAGATGTTTTATAGTAGGATGTAGTTGGGGGTTGATAAGGGTTGGTGACTAGTAACTAGTGATTAGTGACTAGGATAAATTGATTTAAAGACAGAGGTCAGAAGCTAGAAGGTTAAGAGGGATTATACGGTTTAAAAGAGAGAGGGTCAGACCCTTGCAAAAAGCAAGGGTCTGACACTCTCTTTTGATTTTGGTAGGGGCGTACCAGCCTGCCGGCAGGCAGGTTGCAATACGCCCCTACTAAGTATGGAGATAGACCAGGTCTGTCTCCATAGCCTGTAACCCCCTTTTTTAGGTTCAAGTCCTTGTGGGAAATGAAAAAAGAGATATTCTTTCGAATATCTCTTTTTATGGTGGGGGCACAAGGACTTGAACCTTGGACCTACTGATTATGAGTCAGTTGCTCTAACCAACTGAGCTATGCCCCCAACGAATGTGCTAAATTATAGCATATTCGTTTTTTTTTGCAAGGCATAATTTCAAAAAAAGCGCTTAAATATAAAAACTCTTGCTATGTATTATAATGTATTATATAATATCGCCCACGATATTATATGTTTTATCCTTGCTTAAAAAATACTGAAAGGATCTTAAATGTCAGAGAAAAATGTACAGGAGCAGATCAATAAACTAAAAGAATTACAAAAGATCGACAAACAAATATATGATGCTGAAAATGCGCTTGAAGGATTTCCTGAAAAACTAGGATCTTTCAATGTATTGATAACGGAAAAAGAAAGTATTTTTAAGGATGCTGAAGAAAAACTTAAAAATGTACAAGTTGAGCAAAAGGAGAGAGAATTAGAATTAGCAACTAAAGAGAGCCAGATATCAAAATATGAAGGGCAGTTACTACAGCTTAAGACAAATCAGGAATATAGAGCAATGCAGCATGAAATTGCATCTGTTAAAGGGGATAAGTCAAGGGCAGAAGAAGAGATCCTAAAAGGTTATGATAAGGTAGAGGAAGCAAAAAAAGAACTTGAATCAAAAAAAAGTGAATATGAAAAAGAGAAGCAGAAGATAGAAGCTAGCAGACTTGAAATAGAAAAGCAGCAAAAAGAATTTGAACAGCAGCTTGTGGGGTTAAAAGAGGGCAGAAAAGAGAAAGAGTCTGATGTCGATCAGGATCTTTTAAGTATTTATAAAAGGTTAGTTGCAGCAAAAGAAGGAGTAGGCATTGTTCCTTTAATGGGTAATGCTTGTGGAGGGTGTAATATGAGTCTTCCTCCTCAAGTTGTAAATGAAGTAAGGCTAGGTAATAAAATTATTTATTGCGGTAATTGTTCAAGGATACTTTATTGGGAGCAGGAAATAAAGAACTGATAAGAAATACAAGGTAAACGTGAAAAGGTAAAAGCCTGCCTGCAGGTAGGCAGGGAAAAAGTGTGGAACGTCCTGGAAGTGGTTTTGGTAGGGGCGTATTGCAATACGCCCCTACGAAGAAAACCCAAAAGATTCCTCAATGATAACAGATTTTTTACTTTTTACTTTTACCTTTTTACTTGTACAATATTAAGGAAGAAAATGAAGCTGACAATATATACAGATGGCGGTTCAAGAGGCAATCCAGGTCCTGCTGCTATAGGTGTTGCTATCTTTGATGACAAAGGAAAAGTAATAAAAGAATTGTCTAAAACAATTGGAATTGCTACGAACAATGTTGCTGAATATTCAGCTTTGATATATGGGTTGCAGGAAGCACTTTTTTTACAAGCACAAGAGATAAGTGTGAAGTTAGATAGTGAATTTGTTGTTAAACAGTTAAAAGGCGAATATAAAGTCAAGAACGAAAATATCAGGCCTTTGTATTATATAGCAAAACATTTAGAAACAATGTTCAGTAAAATAACAATAACACATGTCCCTAGGGAAAAGAACAAAAGCGCAGATGCGTTAGTAAATAAAGCTTTAGATATGGAAACTTTGTTTTAGAGTTAATAGCATATGGTGACTAGAGACTAGAAACTAATGACTAGAATAAATTGATCTTAAGATAAATTTGCTATAAACGAAATATCTTTAAAATAATTATTTCTAGTTACTAGTCACTAATCACTAGTTACTAATATGCTAGAGACGCGAAATATTACAAGCAGATCGGATGATCGCTGGAAAAATGTAAAAGTTTTTTCAGAGGAAAGTCCGGGCTCCATAGAGTAGTATAACGGTTAACGACCGTCCATCGCAAGGTGAGGAACAGGGCCACAGAGACGAGAAATGTGAAACGCGGCAACCTCTATACGGAGCAAGGTCAAATAGGTACTGAAATTGGGATGACTCGTTCCAGTTCTTAACGGATGTCAGTACGGGTAGACTGCTGTTGATCGTGTTAGTAATAACACGGCTAGAGGAATGATCATTACCATATCAAAAGATATGGCACAGAACCCGGCTTATAGATCTGCTTGTAAAAAAGAGAGGGTAATCACATGTTTGTGATTATCCTCTCTTTTTTTTCGGTATCGATTTTTTTTGTAGGGGCAATTCATGAATTGCCCCTACGCGCATTCATTGAGGTAATGATCCTTTTCCCAATTTGAAGGATTGTTATCAATATAGTATCTAATGTAAGATAGATCTTTTTCATTACGAATTATATGTTCATAATAATTTCGTTGCCAGAGACGGTAGCCAGGGGTTTTTTTGATTTGGTTAATTTGTTTGGATGAGTTCATTTTATAATAACCAATTAATTTTGGCAATAACATGTTACGTCGTTTTTGAGGTAGGGGCAATTCATGAATTGCCCCTACGAGAGGTTTGATTTCAACAATTAAATGTACATGATTTGGCATAATAATATATTTATCCAATTTAACATTAGGGTAACGATTGGGAATTGATGTCCAATGTTTTTTTGCAATTTTACCGTATTTATTTAATATCATTTCACCATTATCTATTTCGCCAAATATATGGTGTTTATTTTGTGTACAAATCGTTACAGCATATAACCCTTCTTGCGAATAATCAAATTCTTTAACACGTATTGATCTGCGATTTTTTTCCATTTTTAACCTCTTTCAAATATTTTCTTTCTCTACTATTAAATACGAAAAAAATAATGTTTTGTCCCAAACTTTTTTAAAATATTTTTGACAATGCTTCAAGACGTTCTTCGCAGTAGGGGCAATTCATGAATTGCCCCTACAAGAAAAAGATATTGTGCATTTGTTAGGAAACAAGAAAGTTACATTTCTGTTACAATCCCATTGACTCTTAATATATTTATGTTATACTCATGTTAACTTAAAGGTATTATAAATAAATAAGTTTTATAAACACCATATATAATTTCGAATCACGCCGAAGGGGGAGGTGAATAAGTAAAAAGGCAGAAGTTATAGTACAATGGTGAATCAAATAAAACCGAGAAGACTAAAAAGCTTAGTCTTTGCGTTCCAAATAAAAAATAAAAATTCCAAAGGAGGAATAATTAATGAAATCATTTAAAATACTTGCGGTATTAGCTCTTGCAATATGTGTTAGCACATTTGCTTTTGCTGAAACACAAAGTGTAAAGATCAGTGGAGATCTTACATTCAGAGCATTAGATAGAACACAATATTCGTTAGCAAATGACGATACCCCTACTGGGATAGATACTACTCGAGCAGCAACTGACCACGAAGCACAATTTCTTATGACACAAGCTGAAGTTCAAGTAGATGCAGATCTTACAGATAATGTAGCTGCAACTGTTAGAATTTACAATCAGAGAGATTGGGGTGAGTCAATAGATAATGATGCTACTTACCATCCTAACCAAACAGTAAACAAAAGTGCATATGACAATATAAACATTGATCTTGCATATGTACAATTAAAGGAATTCTTATATTCTCCTCTAACATTGACTGTTGGTAGACAGGATATATGGATAGGTAAAGGGTTCATCGTTGGAGCTAACAGAAGAAACCCAGGTAACACAATAGGTGCACCTGAATATACTGTATCAAATTCTTTTGATGCTGTAAGAGCTACATTAGATTATGATCCATGGACAATAGACATGATCTATTCTAAGATTTCAGAAGATATTGTACAGGGCGAAGATGATATTGATCTATATGGTGTTAACGTTGGTTATGTTTTTGATTCTTACAATGCAGAAGCAGAAGCATATTGGATGTATAAAAGAGATACAGACAACCAGCCAAATGCATCAAAGTATATCAACACAGTTCACACTATGGGTTTAAGAGGTAGTGGCGATCCAGTTGATTGGGCTTCATTATTTGCAGAAGGTGCTGTACAGTTCGGTCAATATGTTCAAAATAGCGCACAAAATGCATCATCAAGCAGACTTGCATGGGCTTTTGATGTAGGAACAGAAATAACTTATTTCGAAGATAACTATGCTTGGCAGCCAAAGATGGGTATAGAGTACATTGTATATTCTGGAGATGTTGAAAATACAGCTTCAAGAGATGCAGGATCTAGCAAACAGTATACTGGTTGGGATCCAATGTACAGAGGTAAATATGATTCAAAGATCAGAGAATGGATAGGAACATATTACCAGACTAAGCAGGGTGCTTCAAGTGCTATCGGCGGATTAAGTGATGCTGATGATTCTAGAACTAACCAACAACAGTTGATCCTATCAGGTTCAATTGTTCCTTATGATGGTGTAACTCTTGATGCTAGATATATCAATTTCTGGCAGCAGAAAGCTACAAGACTAGCTAACACATCTGACAAGAGAAGTGCTTGGTTAGGACAGGAACTTGATCTAGAAGTATCATGGGATTACACAGAAGATGTATCATGTGGTTTCTTAGCTGCATGGTATTTCCCTGGTGATCACTATGATGAAGAATCTGTAGATGTTGCTACTGACTTAGTTGCAACAATGGCAGTAAGCTTCTAATTTTGCGTTAAGCAAAAACTTTCGCCAAAAGCGAAAAAGCCAAAAAGGGCGGGGATTTTCCCCGCCCTTTTTTTTTCTCTTGTTCTAAGCCCTTCATTTCGAAGCAGCCTCGGAAAGGCATTTTTCCTGTGTGGAAGTTACTTTCCGAGGCTGCTTCGGAATGGTATTGTTATAAAAGATCAGATAAAGTTTCTTTTAAATAGGATTCAACAAAGGTTTTATATTCATCTTTTGTTAAGTCCATATATTGTGTAACATCATCTAATAATGAGTCTTTCTTTTTTGATACATAGCTCAGATAGGATGAATATAACCAATCTTTAGGGTTTAAAACCAACTTACTTTTAACCGGATTAATATGAATATATCTTGTAGCATGTAAAAACTGATTATCGGTATGTACAGGAGGTTTCCTATATCTGTTTTGCCACAAATGACCTTTGCGATTGTATTTTAAATTAAAATAATGGCTGTAACTATTTTCTATGAGAAAAACAAAATCTTGTCTACCTTTTTCCACCAATTCTTCTATTAATAGGTGATAATGAGTTGGCATGGAAATTTTAATGCAATAATATGCAAATATTTCAATTGAAAATTGTGCACTTTTAGTAGCAGTAGTAGCCTTTCTTTTTTTGCTACTTTTTTTCTTTGTGGATAAATGTGAATATGTGTATAAACT
>JAQVOV010000103.1 GCA_028702395.1 Candidatus Omnitrophota bacterium | reverse complement strand
CTAACATCAGCATGCAGTTTATATATATGTTCCCCTGTTGTTCTGCTAGAAAAAAAACTTAAAGGAACTCGTTGAAGTTTTTTGAAAACATCTAAGGTCAGATCAAAATTAATATTTCTATTTATATAATTTGATAAATACCCTGTGAAAGTTGTTATAACACCATTAAAAATAAAAGCACTTCCCCCTATTACAACAAGAATAAGAAAAAGCTTCATGTCTTTATGCCCATAAGCTTTATCTATACCTATTTTGGTAAGATAAGGATTAAGTAAAGTCATTGGAATTGTCACTATGCCGAAAAACGTAACAACTGCTTGCACCTTCCAATATTTGAGTAAATATTTAGCAAATCTGTTCAAATGTTTAAAGTGTTTCATAATTGTATTATTGGGTACTGTGTAATGAGTATTGTGTTAACTAGGAAAACTGGATTTCGATTCCACAGCAGACACAATACACACTACCCATTACGCATTACCCTAAAACTTTCCCCTTCATCCCTTTCGGGACTTTAAATCCCATTTTATCTAAAACCGTAGGCGCAAAATCGTATATTGACACTTCTTGCTTCTTGCCGCTTGCCGCTTGCCTCTCGCTAGGATCGTACATCACAAATACACCTTGCCAGTCATGATTCGCGTCATCAGGACCTGTGTCATTTTCAAAAGTATAAATATCTCCTATGCCTACACTTCCGGCAGAACGCCACAAAAGATCTCCGAAAAAAACAAGAAGATCAGGTGCAACCCCATTTGTTTTTTTATATAATTGTTTCGGCTCATATACAATTGTTTTTTTTGCCTCAGAATTTTTGTACTTTATATTTTCCAAGTCTTTAATAAGTTTTCCTGAAAACTCTTTTAGTTTTGTCTTAGGGATAAGCCCTTGGGTTTCACGTCCTTTAACATTAAAAAATATTCTCCCATAATAACCGCCTTCACCCCAAGCAGAGGTGTTTTCCCAATCTATCATAGAAGGGTTAAGTTTTGTGATCTCTTTAGGATTTTCTTTTAACTTTAAATATCCTTTTTGTATTAGCCATTCATTTATACAAAAACATCCGTCAATTTTTTTTGCACCATGATCTGAAACTATACACAAAACAGTATTATTATCCAATTTGTCTAATATACGTTTAATTTGAGTATCTATGAATGCATAATATTTTCTCATTTCATCTTTAAACTCATTATCTTTTTTGTACTTATTATGCTCGGGATCGCAATAACTCCAAAACCCATGATGAAATCTATCAGGGCCCATATCTACGAACATGAAAAAATCCCAAGGTTTATTTTGCATAAGATAAACTGCTGTGTCAAACCTGTTCTTTGTAAGATCATATATTTCTTTTAACAATCGTTTTTTATCATTTGTCCTGAAATCCCGCACATCAATAAGATATTGCCCGACATTATTCTTTATATCCTTTGCCAATTCTTTAGGAAAAGTATAATCAGAATCTATATCAGGACTTAAAAAACAACCTACCATACAGCCATTTATTTTTTTTGGCGGATAAGACGGCGGAACAGCAACAACTATACTTTTTTTTCCTTTTTCCCCTATTATATCCCAAATAGCCTTTTCTTTTACTGCATAAGAAGTTGCTATAGCAAGCCTTTCATATGAATGATCCACTCTATTCCTGAACCCATATATCCCCAGTTCGCCAGGTTCTTTACTGGTTGTCATACAAGCCCATGCAGGACATGTTATGGGAGGGATCGTGCTTGTCATAGGTCCCCATGTAGATCTTTTCAGAAGTTCGCTTAAAGTTGGCATATCACTGATGTACTTGTCAAATGCTAGTTTAGGCGCAAGACAATCTAAGCCAATAACAAAAACTTTTTTATCTGACATTTTGTAATTCCTTCTCTATTTTTTCTATTAAAATCAAACTCTTTTTTTTATGCTTCTCGTTTTTATTAGCAATTATTGCGTTTTTTTGGTTATTGAAAAAATTTATCCTTGCGCCTACCCATTGTTTTTGCTTTTCGGGCAGACCTTCCTTAATTAAAAAATTAACGAATTGCAGGAAAAAATCCAGATTCAATCCAAACCTAAGCGCTATTTTATAAGAATAAAACGCATTATCCCTTTGACCTATCTTATCATATGCTGTTGCTAAAATAGTATTAACAGACCCAAGATGCATATGATCATATTTATCTTTTTCAACATATTTGATGACCTTTGCATACTCTTTATTCTTAAGACATATTCTTGCTAAACCAATAGAGGAAAAGACATTTTTTTTATCTATTGCATATGCTTTTTTATAATACATATAGGCTTTTTCTGAAAATTTCTTTATTGAATTTATATCTGCTAAGCCAATCAAAGCATAGATGTTTTTAGGATCAACATTCAATATTGCATTATATTCCTTAAAAGCCTCATTTAACCCTTTTTTCTCTCTTCTTAACAAAGGTCCGTAGTTATTATCTTTGCACTTATATGTTCTATCATTTTTTACTGCCATATTATAATAATATTTCATATGTTTAATATCATTTCCTTTACAATAAGCCCTGAAAAGTGCGAAAGCAATGTGTGCAATAAATCTTTTTTTATACACTCCTAAAAAAGTTAATACCTTTTTCTGTTTTAAAATATCCTCAAAAACACTTATTGCAGAAGAAACCTTTCCTTTGTAAAGCAACTCCAGCCCTTTATTCTTAGCATCTAGAATAGATAGGTCATTATTTCTGGTCCTTTTTATCCTTAAAACCATCTCATCCCCTAAAAACTTATACACTAAAGGAGTATATCCTCCATTAACAGAATAAGCTATTGTTGTATAACATGGCTTTATTCCTTTTTTCTCTAATTCATTTATCAGTTCTCGAGGCCATATCCAAGGAGATCTTTTACCTGCATCACTATGTGCATTTGCTTTAGAAATACTTTCTGTTGTAAGAAAATCTGTATCTATATCCAATAGAACATCTCTCATATCATTCGGAAGACCTTGTATTGTAGTAACAACAAATTTACGATCATAAATATCCATGCTTATGGAATCTATTGTTTCTACTATTTCACCACTTGAATTTGCCTGCTTATTAAAATTATTCAACATATTTCTAATTGATTTTTTTGAATTATCGAAGACTTTGCTATTTCCTGGTATGATCCAATAAAAATCTTTAACAATACCATCCCTCATAGCAGGGTAAATATAATTACCTATATTGGTCAATTTTTTATCTCCATCCATGTTCATTTGTGCATACATTAACCCAAGTGAAAGCTGTTTTATAAGTTGTTTTTTATCTGTAGCTTTTTGTAGAGTGTCAATTGCCGGTTGGACTTTGTGAAAGTTAAAATCGATATGTGCATCAAAATGCAATAAGACCTTGTTCTTTAATTCAGCTTTTTTCCAAAGATAATACGCTTGATCATGGTCTTCTATTAGCTTAATAGGATTGGTTTTCATAATGCTGCTATTTTATATCATTGTCTTTGATTTTTAAAGAAAAATAATATATTATATTAGAATTTCAAAAAAATATTAGATATTTTTCTAAAATATGTTATACTTTAACATATTATGGAAAAATTATACTCTATAGCAAAAAAGACTATTACTGTGTGTATGGTGTTTTGTTTATACTCCAGTGTAGCTTTTTGCAGTAATCATATACAGGAAATGACTATGCTCAGAGATTCTATAATAGCTCAGAGCAATCAAATGCCTCCTCTTATACGAGCTGCATCTGCTGATGATATTCGTACGTTAGAAAGGATCTATGAACTCAACACTTCTACTCTCACAACAATAGAAGCATACTTTAAAATGATCAAGGTTATCACGTCATCACAAGTTGAGATCAATAATAGCATAATCCAATCTTTAAATGAATGGTTACAATTCATTAATAATCAATGTGAATTTGATACTGATTACCTTAATGAAGCTTTACAAATAAGCAAAACCCCTTCTACAATAGAACAAATACAGGCTGCAAAAGCACACATGGTCAACTTAGTGAAGATCACTAATCAAGGAATAGACGAAAATCTATTAATAATTGAATAAGACTATAAGTTTTTTATTTCTTAGCAAAGACAGATCTTGGGGAAATTGGAATTGCATCTTTTTTTATTGAAAGAGCCTCACTCGCAGGTATTATTTTTTTTTCTTTATACCCCTCTATTTTATGACGTTCTTCTTTTTTAGCACCTGCTTTTTTTGCAAGTTCTTCCCAAACACTAACATCAAAAGCTTCATATCCTTGTTTCATGGAAACTAGAGAATTTTGTTTTCGTTCTAATCTATCAATATATTTAGAAGAACATGATGAAGAAACAGCTTCCTGGCCAGAAGCATTTATGGAAAAAATAAATGCTAGTCCTACCAGGACTCCCTTTTTAAAATTATTTAAATAGATCAAATACTTCATCACTCGCTCCTATTTTATATGTAAACACTTTTATGATACCTTAGTTTATGTTCTTTTAACTAATTACAGTATAGCACACCTCATATCCTTATACCAAACAAAGCAAGCTAACTATTTTATAGTCTAACATAATTGTTACATTTCTATTACACTTTATATATATATTATGTGATATAATTTTTATATCACAAAAAACAGTTAAGCAATTAAAAATTCACTTTATCTTAGGAGGTTATTTTGAAAAGTATAATGAAAACGTTTACAAAAAAAGTTATCTCAATATTTTTACTTCTATGCTTTATAAGCTCTTCTGTCTTGACAGATGTTGGTTTTACTATTAATTATAAAAATGGCGATCAAAACCTTGCACCTCAAAGCAATATGTCAGATCCTGCTTTTATTGAACAAGTTTTTGCGAGAGGTTTTATATTGTCTCATAAAGCAATAAATTTATTCATTAAAGAGGCAATAGAGAATTTTGGAAGCACTGGCAATAAAAATACTATTCGCATATATGATAAAGCTTTGAATATCATTCCTATCCGGAACTTATACAAAAAAACAGGGGTATTTGCACATCTTGGTATAACAACTAATAATGTTTATGTTGATTGGGATATTTTTCACAATGATACTGTTTCTTTACACGCGATAATTCATCATGAGTATTCAGAGATATTGCAATGGGATGTTTTTTTTACGGATCTTAATATTGAAATAAATAAAAGACGAATTTGGCTACAAGATCATATTTCGCAACCTGATCTCAATTTGAATGGCACTGCTTTTGAAGGAATGACATCATATGATATAGCAAAGCTTTTTCATGAGAACGCAGCTTCTCTTGAAAATGTAAGCGAAAAATACAATACTACCAGATTAGAATATGATTTCATAGAGAAACTTCTAACACTTTATTCAGAGGATGAAATTTTTGAAGATATATCTAACCCAACTGATGTTATTCTTGCTGCAAGCGAAGAACCTAAACAAACACTTTCATGGATACAACAAAACCAGCCAGATCTTGTAGGCAAAACAATTGTTTCTCTTTCAATGGAAGGTAATATTCCGGAACTTGGCAATACACAAGCTCGCGATGCAAACACAAAAGGCGGACTTGGTGCTTATCAAGGAGATAAGCTGGAAGGTCTTGCTCAAATTGGAATGAATGCTTTTGGCATACAACCAATGTATTCCCAAATAAGAACAGGAAAAAAAGATGAGCATGGCAATGATATAACTGAATATGTGAACTATAAACCATTAATTGATGCAGAAATAATTATCCCTGTTTTTACTGGCAAAAATTCGATCAAGGTTGAAACAGGATACGAAAGTGCTGCATTGAACG
>JAQVOV010000102.1 GCA_028702395.1 Candidatus Omnitrophota bacterium | reverse complement strand
ATTTTATTCTTGATGTTAGCGTTAAAGAAGAAGCTTGTTCTTTAGGATTAGCTCCAACTGCATCTACTACAGCAGCACTTGCAATGGGCGATGCTCTTTGTATTGCTTTATTGGATGCAAAAGGATTCAAGAGCAAAGACTTTGCTTTATTTCATCCAGCAGGAAGTCTGGGTAAAAGACTTTTATTGACAGTTGAAGATATTATGAGAAAAGCAAAGAAAAATCCTATTGTTGGGGAAAACGAATTGGTAAAGAATGTTCTTTTAAAGATAACAAGAGCAAGAGCAGGCAGTGCATGTGTAATAAATAAAAGCGGTAAATTGATAGGGATATTCACTGACGGAGATCTGCGTAGACATCTGGATTCTCAGGATGATATTAGAGTTAAAAAAGTCAAGGAGATCATGACTAAAACTCCTATAACCATTAAACAGGATAAACTTGCAGCAGAAGCATTAGCGATCATGAAAACAAAAAAAATAGATGAAATACCGGTTGTTGATAATAAAGATAAACCTGTAGGTCTTTTGGATGTACAGGATATTTTGGATGCGGGACTTGTTTAACAGTTGATATATAAGTTGAAATTAGAGACCAGAGACCAGAGACCAGAGATAATTGATTTAAAGATAAAAAGATACGAGAAGGAAACAATAGAACGATATTAAAGATAGAAAGATACAAATATTTGATAAGAGTTCGTGTTTAGAGACTAGGATAAACGTTTTTAAAATAACAGGCTACAAACTGTTCTGGTTTCTGGTCACTGGTCACTACATCCTATAAAGGGAGAAATAATGGATATAACAGAAAAAGCAAAAAAAGTAAAACTACTTTTGCTTGATATAGATGGGGTAATGACAGACGGGAAACTTCATTATACTAATAATGGCGATGAATTTAAAAGCTTTGATGTTACAGATGGGCTGGGAATCGTTATTGCACAACGTAAGGGACTTAAATGTGCCATACTTACGGCAAAACAGTCAAATATAGTTACAAAGAGAGCTGCAGATCTAGGTATAGAAAAAGTTTATCAAGGGTATCATTTTAAAATAGAGGTACTAGAAGATATAAAAAAGACTTTTAAAGTTTCAGAAGAAGAAATATGTTTTGTCGGAGATGATATTATTGATATTTCTGTTTTAAAAGTAGTGGGTTTTGCAGTTGCAGTAAAAAATGCAAGAGAAGAAGTTAGGGCCGTTGCAGATCATATTACGCAAGCTGAAGGGGGAAATGGTGCTGTTCGAGAGGTTTGTGAGGTGATCTTAAAAACTCAAGGTAAATGGGAAGAGGTATTGGATGTATACAGTAAAAATAATAAGTGATTTTAACGGAGCGCATAATTTGCGCGGATATGAAGGAGCTTGTGAGAATCTGCATGGTCATAATTGGAAAGTCGAAGCTTTTGTTGGTTCTGAAACTTTAGATAATTTAGGCATGGTTGTAGACTTTAAAGTTGTTAAGAAATTTTTATTTGAAATATTAGATAAATTAGATCATACATATCTTAATGAACTCTCTCCTTTTACAGAGATCAATCCCACTTCAGAAAATATTGCAAAATATATTTTTGATAGCCTTTCTCAAAAAATAAAGAATTTAAAAAAAATTAATGTATGGGAGACAGATACTTCTTGCGCGAGTTATGAGAGATAGAAAATTAAGGTAAAAGGTGAAAGCATGTTAGCCGTCAGCTATTAGCCTTCAGCTATCAGCTATTAGAAGGTTCTGGATTGAGCCACGAGCTGTGAGCAGCGAGCTAGTGGAAGGGCCTAAAAGAGTTTCGAAGGAACAATAGACAAATATGACACTGTAATCCAGAGGCCAGAAGACAGTAGCCAGAGGTCAGAAAATATTACAAAAGTTCAGGAAAAAATGATAAAAGCAAAACGACATACGACATACCTGCCTGCCGTTAGGCAGGGCGATATACGACATACGAAGAAGGCAGTCATTCTCTTATCAGGAGGCATAGATTCAGCTACAACACTTTATATAGCGAAGAATAAAGGGTTTGAGTGTTTTCCTCTTGTTTTTGATTATGGTCAAAGGCATGCAAAGGAACTGCGATGTGCAAAAGCTGTTGCAAAAAAAGCAGGGAGCGAGCCTATTGTTATGAAGATCTCTTTGCCATGGATGGGCAGTTCTCTTTTAGATAGAACTCTAAAGGTTCCTGAAAAAAGGCAAAAGGGGATACCAAATACCTATGTTCCTGGAAGAAATATAGTTTTTATGTCTTTTGCTCTTTCATATGCCGAAAGTATAAAAGCAGATGCGATCTTTATAGGGGCGCATAGTCAGGATTATTCGGGTTATCCTGATTGCAGAAAAGAATTCTTTGATGCGTTTAATGAAATGAAAAATAAAGGGACTAAGTCAGGTAAAAATATTAAATTATATACACCAATACTGCATATGAATAAAACACAGATCATTAAATGCGGATCAAAGCTGAATGTTCCATTTGCCATTACTTGGTCATGTTATCAGGGAAAGAAGAAGCCTTGTTTGAAATGTGATTCCTGTTATTATAGAATGAAAGGATTTGAATCTTTAGGATTGAAGGATCCTATTTTATGTTAAAAGCACGTATCTCAGAGGTTTTTCTTTCTAAACAGGGAGAAGGACCTTTTATTGGTATTGACCAGATATTTATTAGGTTTGCAGGTTGTTCTTTGGATTGTATATATTGTGATACTGATACAACAGTATTTACACAATATTCAGTTGATGAGCTTTTGAAAAAGGTTCTCTCGTTCAAGGAAGAAGTTGATTCAGTATCTATAACAGGTGGGGAACCACTTGAACAAGTTTCTTTTTTGGAGAAATTCCTGCCTGAATTAAAGGCTGCTGAATATGAAGTATATTTGGAGACCAACGGTTTGCTTTATAAGGAACTAGAAAGAGTAATAGAGTTTGTTGATATAATAGCAATGGACATAAAATTGCCAAGTGTCATGAAACGACCTGAATGTTGGACAGATCATCTGAACTTTTTAAGAATTGCAGTAAAAAAGTATGTTTTTTGTAAGTTAGTGACATCTGAAGAAACAGACCTAGAGGATATTAAAAAAGCAGGTGAGTTAATCTCCAAGGTTGATAAACACATAGAAACAATTATTCAACCTGTTTCTTCGTTAGGGTATGCCGGAGAAATAACTATTAGGCAAAAAAAATATAAAAAAATGTTAAAACCATATTTATGCAATGTTAATATTATTCCTCAGATGCATAAGGTGTGGGGAATTAAATAGAGTTAATAGGAGTTAGCTGTCAGCTCTCAGCTATCAGCTGTCAGCATTTGGAAAGGTTCTGAATGTAGTTTTTAAAAACCGATTCAAGAACGATCAAATAGCTGAAAGCTGACGGCTGAAGGCTGATAGCTAAATGCCATAAAGGAGGATCAATGAAAAAGAAAACATACAAAGGCTTACAAGAACATATCAGGAAAATGAAAACGCCTAAAATAGATACTTTTGCAAATAAATATGATGATAAGGAATATATCATAAATATTGAAACTTCGGAATTTACATGTGTTTGTCCAAAAACAGGATTACCTGATTTTGCTGTTATTTGTTTGCAATATAAACCTGCAAAGGTTTGCGTTGAACTTAAATCCTTCAAAGAATACTTGTATTCTTATAGAACTGTTGGTATTTTCCATGAGCATTTCACTAATCGCCTGCTTGAAGATGTTGTAAGAAGTGCTAACCCAAAATGGGCTAAAGTTCGTACGACATTTAACACAAGAGGCGGTATCTCAACAACTGTAGAGGCTGAGTATTCGGGTAATTAGATGTTAGAAGCCAGAAGCTTAATAGGGCTTGGTAAGCGAGATTGTTGCGTGCTTCGAGCTACGCGCCACGAGCTTAATGATTGTTATAAAAAAAGTATTTAATGAGTTTCACTCACAAGCCCGAAGCTCGTGTCTCGCGGCTCGGAGCACAGTTAAGGACGTTCCAATAGCGCGTAGCGCGAGGCTCGTAGCTCGTGGCAAAACCCCTTAAGATATTGTATAAACCCATATCAAATTCAGCCATCCAACAGGCTAATGGCTAACAGCTAAAGGCTAACTTTTACCCATTCGGCGCGTTCACTTTTGTTCATTTGCTCAGGGTAAAAGTTCATCTTTGAAAGATGAACTTTTACACTTCCGTGACACATCTATTTAAATTTTATGCTATATTTAAATTATATATGGGTCAAAAAGTATATAATTTCATATACAAGATAGTATCAATTTTTCTTGTTTTTGCATTTCTTTTGACAGAAATGTCGTACTCCTATGCCCAGCCAATTCACAATAATACATTATCAGTTCAAAGTGCTTTTTCATCGAGTAATGGTAAAGCACAAAAACAAGTTTTTACAGCATTAATAGATAAAACAATAAAAGATGGAATAACAAAAGGGTACGATGCCAATACCATTAAAAACTATTGCTTAGCTTTGTTTGACCACCCTTTGTATAAACAGATCGCTAATCATGGTTTTATAAAAATGAAACTTATTGAAGCAGTCAATGATAGAGATCTAGAAGCAGCAAAGGTTTTTACCTTATTAATAAATGCAAGTGACACAAACCTAGGAACGCTTCTTGTTCAATGTCCTAAAGGGGACTATAGTGAGCAGGCATCATTGTTTGAGCCTTTTAGAGCAGAAGTTCTTAAGAAACTTCAGAGCATTGGAAATGTTGCGGAAATAGATTTTCTTATTATGTTCATATTCGAAGAGTTTTTACCTAACATAGTAAAACATGGCAGAGATAATATTGCGGAAGATGTTGAAAATGTTTTTGGTTTTCTGTCTGTTGAAGTTGTTCAAAAAAAGGATGGTAAATATCTAAGTTTTTTTGTTCATGATAATGGCGGAGGAACTCAAATACATGATACATCTTTACGAAAAGGTCTTTTGTCTAGGATAAATTCCTCTATTGATCATGAGAATCTAGAAAAAGGTAGTGGCAGGGGGCTTTTTTTGATCAATCAGTTTTTGTTTTGCGGACCTGAAAATCCACAGCTTTATTTTAAATCCCAAGGAAAAAGAGCAGATATCGTAGGTATTGATAAGGACAAGGATGGTAAAGTTATAGGGGAAATAAGTGATACTGATTTTTCTCAAGGTTTTTGTGCAGAGGTACAATTTAAGTTACCAGCAAAAGAAATTCAAGAACAACCTGTTTTAGGTAAAGCTAAAGAGGATAAACCTAGTCATTGGATTGAAGAAAAACCAATATATCAGGTGATGTTAAAAGACTATGTGTATTCAGTTTTACAAAAGAAGATCTATAAGGCAGTAACAAAAGATATTCCCATATTGGCACAAAAGAATATTGGGACCTTATGGCTTACCGGAGCTATGCAAAACTTTGGAGCAACTACGCCTTTTGAAGTTTTGGATCCTATGGCGATAGAAGATCGCTATGGAACAATGGAGGATCTGCAGGAGCTTATTAAATGCGCTCATGAACATGGTATTAAGGTTATTATTGATTTTATTCCGAATCATGTGTCAATGCACAGTTTGCTTGTTAAAAATCATCCTGAATGGTTCTTGAAAGATGAACAAGGTAATTTTGTGGATGCTACTGATAATAAAAAAGAAGGGTATCAATGGAAAGGTCTTGTGCAGTTTGATTATTTAAACCAAGAGGTTATACAATATTTACATGATGTAGGAAAATACTGGATAAATTTAGGATTTGACGGGTTTAGATTAGACACTCCTCTAGCACCATTAAAAAAGGTCATGATAGATAATTGGTATAGTAATAGACGATCTGAGGTTGATGAAGTTTTTCAAGAAGAGTTTTGGGCAACATTCATTAAAAACATAAGACAAATAAGACCTGATGCAGGAT
>JAQVOV010000101.1 GCA_028702395.1 Candidatus Omnitrophota bacterium | reverse complement strand
TAAAAAAACCAAGACTGAGAGTATAGAAGAAAAAGATGAAGAAGATTTTGCTGCCAGAATATATGTTATTTTTTCAGCAGCTTTTTTCCCTCAAACAAAAGTCATTGAGTATATATGGGCAGAAGATCTTCCTATAGGGCACATAGGGACTAGCCCATATTCTAAAAATATAAAGGTTTTGGTCTTGCGATCAAGTAAAAAAGATGATGAATGGTTCACTGAAAACAGGGATATTTATGATGATTTTGTGCTCCTTTTCGGTGAAAAACCTAAGAAAGATATAAAAGCAATTTCTTTTATGACGGATTCTGATTCAACAAAAACAAAAGCTACCTGTTTTTATGATGAAATAAAACTTGGCTATAGACAATGAAAGGAGAATTTAATGAGGATAAAGCTGTTCAGTAAAGGGTCCCTTCAATTCAGATATATGATGCTGGTTGTCGTTGCAATGGTAGTTCCGACAATTCTTGTAGGAAGTTTTTTGTATTATTATATTTTCACTTCAACTGCGAATCAGATAGGTATTCCAGAAGTGATAGCTATTAACCTGATACCCGTTCTAAAAAGAGTGAATTTAATGCTTGTTGTAGGGTTGTTCCCAATGTTCATTTTAATTTATACATGGGGATTGATCCTATCTAATAGGTTTTGCGGGCCTTTAAGAAGAATAGAAGAAGATGTAGATAAAATATTAGAAGGAAATTATTCAATTAGGTTCAGGGTCAGAGAAAGAGATGATATTAAAACAGTAGTAGATAAATTGAATGCTTTACTTGATACAATAGAGCATAAAGCCAAATAAATTGATTTAAAGATAGAAACCAGAGACCAGAAACCAGAAACCAGAACAGTTTATAGACTGTCCTGGTCACTGGTCTCTGGTTCCTGGTCTCTCGTAATTAAGGAGACAGATGAATATTCACAAGACCGCAATTATTGATAAGGATGCTCAAATAGGAGATAATGTTGAAATAGGGCCTTATACAATAATAGAAAAAAATGTTAAAATTGCTAATAATGTAAAAATTGCTCCTCTAGTACATATTTGCAGTAACACAGAGATCGGCGAAGGAACTAAAATCTATACCGGGGCAGTTTTAGGTGAAGATCCTCAGGACATAGGGTTTAAAGGAGGGGAGACTTTTTTAAATATAGGGAAAAATAATGTTATAAGAGAACATGTTACTATTCATCGTGGAACAGAAAAGGGTACTTCTACAATTATAGGAAACAATTGCTTTTTAATGGCTAGCAGTCATGTTGCGCACAATGTGGTTGTTAATGACAATGCGATCATAGCTAATGGGGCATTGCTTGCAGGACATGTTCATATAGGAAAAGGTGCGTTCATATCTGGAAATGTCGTAATACATCAATTTTGTCATATAGGAGAACTTGTTATGATAGGAGGATTTACTGGGGTTAATAAAGATATTCCGCCTTTTCTTCTTGTCAGAGGCGCATGTGCTGTTGCAGGTCTTAACATCGTAGGATTGCGAAGATCTGGTATGGACTCAATGGCAAGAAAAAAGATAAAGGAAGCTTATCGGATCTTATATGGAAGTGATCTGAACACTACGCAGGCGCTGGAAAAAATAAAAAAGATAGAAATGTGTGAAGAACTACGATCATTTATTGATTTTATAAATACTTCCAAAAGAGGGATAGCTAAAACAAAATATTCAGGAACTGATTCAATTTTGGATAAAGAATTGTAAAAGATATTTTTTTATATGATGTGTTTTATCATAAATGTTAAAAACTGAATAAAGGAGGAGTTATGGCTAAGAATGAAGAAAAGAAAGATTTTCATGTTGACATGAGTAAATTAGTGGAACAAGTAAAAAAGAATTTTCATAAACTGACCTCTGATGCAGGAACATTAGCAAAGCAAGGTGAAAAAGAACTCGTAAAGGCTTCATCCATTGGCAAACTTCAGCTCGATATTATGGGTATTAATATGCAAAAAGAAAAGCTTTATTATGAAATAGGCAAGGCCATTGCTACATCCCGCAAAGAAAATATGGAAAAAACCCTTGAACCTTTCATGAAAAAGATCAGAGCTTTTGAAACAGAAATACGCAAGAAAAAGCAAGAGATATCTAATATCAAGAAACCTAAAGCGACTAAGTAGGTTAATAGCAACGTTAAGATAAAAGAACAAAGATAAAAGATAAAAGATAAAAGGGTGGAACGTCCTGAATGAGGTTAGTGTAGGGGCGAAAAAAGATTCCACAATGATAACTAGATTTTTATCTTTAATCTTTTATCTTTAATCTTGGAGCGAAGCGACAATGAACAAAGCTAAACAATATTCAAAAGAAAAATATATTCTTTTTTTCGTAGGGACTGTTTTTACTTTTTTGTTTCTGATAATATTTCAAATATTCGTTTCCGCTCCTATCAAAAGTATTGTTATCTTGTGGACACCCAATTTTTATTTAATCGTTATTCTTTATGCGCTTCTTTTTTCTGTTATAAATTATTGGGCAGGATTCCCTCTGCACTTTTACGAGACTTTTTTTATAGAACACAAATATGGGCTCTCTAATCAGGATCTCTTAGCATGGACAAAAGATGAAATAAAAAAGAACATTATTTCAGGAATAATTTTCTTGTTGTTTGTTCTTCTTTTTTATTATGTATTGAAAAGCACAGGACAATACTGGTGGTTGATATTAGCTTTTTTTTGGATGCTTTTCACCCTTTTTTTCTCTAGGATAATGCCAACGGTCATTCTTCCTCTTTTTTACAAATATTCTGATGTCGACGATGATCAATTGAAAGCAGATATAAGCAAACTTGCTAAAGAATCCGGAATAAAAATATTGGATATATTCAAAATAAATTTCAGCTTAAAGACCAAAAAGGCTAATGCCGCAGTTATAGGTATAGGTAAATCCAGACGTGTAATATTAGCCGATACGCTTCTAGCCAACTTCTCAAAGCAACAGATACTCTCTGTATGTGCGCATGAATTTGGTCACCATAAAAGAGCGCATATGCCTAAACTCATAGTTTTTTCATGCGTTTCAACTGCACTTAGTTTTTATCTTTTAAATGTTTGTTTGGATCGGATCGTTGTTTTATGTAATGCCAGTTCAATATATGATATAAAGATATTTCCTTCATTTTTATTGGTATTGTATGTTTTCAGCCTTATAATGATGCCTATTCAAAATTGGTTTTCTCGAAAACTTGAAGTTGAAGCTGATCTCTTTGCGTTGTTGAAAACAAAAGATATAGGTGCTTTTAAAGGTGTTATGCAAAAGCTAGGGGAAATGAATCTTGCTGATGTTGATCCGCCAAAGATATTCAAGTATCTTTTTTATAGTCATCCGCCGATTTCCGAAAGGATCGCTTTTGCAGAAAAGCATGAAAAAAGTTCTTAATGATATTTATTCTTCTCTGTATAGACATTTTGGTCCGCAAAATTGGTGGCCTGGAGATTCTCCTTTTGAAGTTATAGTGGGAGCAATTCTTACACAAAACACTGCGTGGACCAATGTCGAAAAAGCTGTTACAAATTTGAAAAAAGCCGGGGTATTATCTCCTGCAAAAATGCTGGCTCTTTCAAATTCTAAACTCAGTTCACTTATAAAACCCAGTGGTTTTTATAATGTAAAGACCTCCAGATTAAAAACTTTTCTGAAGATATTCAAAAAAAAATATAATTTCAGTATAAAAATTATGGAGAGGCATAATTTGTCTGAGCTTAGAAAAGAGTTGCTGGATATCAAAGGTATAGGAAGGGAAACTGCTGATAGTATTATTTTATATGCTGTTAAAAAGCCTATCTTTGTTATTGATGCATATACTAAACGTATGTTAACAAGGTTTAGTCTCATAGAAGATGACCAAAACTATGCCAATGTGCAAAAACTATTTATGGATAATCTTGAAAGTAATACGGCTCTTTTTAATGAGTATCATGCTTTAATAATAAAGCTAGCTAAGGATTTCTGCAAAGCCAGAAGACCGTTTTGTGAAAAATGTCCGTTGCGGCAATCTTGCAAAAAGCGGGGATTATGATATAATAGGTCTAATAGGAGTTCGAGATCAGAGACCAGAGACTATAGACCAGAATGTTTTAATGATAGTTTATATTTTTTTACTTTTAACTTTTTACTTTTACCTTGGAGCGAAGCGACCATGAAAAACAGAATAGCAAAAAAAATGCTTTTTGGATTGGGGTTTGACAATAAAGACGGACACAAACGTATTACTAATGGAGAGAATTTCACTCTTTTTGGAGGTTCAAAAAAAACTCATGAACAAATGCAGGAAAAAGCAGTGAAATTCAATGAACATCTAAAGAAAAAAGGAAAAACTCTTGATGAAATAGGGAAAGAAGAGTTTAGTGATATCGCACGAAAAGCAGGCATGAATATTTTAACTGAAAAAGACGATGAAAAAGAAAGTAAAGACTCTTAATGCAGAATTCAAAAAAACAACTTGTGCTTATATGTGCTTCTGCAAGAACAAAAGGTAATACTGAGATCATAGTAGATAGTATTATTCACAATATTTCCATGCCAGTTTATAATGTTAATAAGATCAACATAGCACAATTAAATATAAAACCGTGTACAGGCTGCGGAAAATGTTCAAATGGATCAAAATGTGTTATAGAAGATGATCTAGATCAAATCAACAAATCTCTTGAAAAAGCTGATGTAATTGCTATTGCAAGCCCTTTATATTTCTGTAGTATTCCTGCTCAACTTAAAGCTCTTGTAGACAGGTCCCAGCCACAATGGGTGCAAAAGTATGTTTTATGCAAATCGCCAATTGCTAATCGCGAAGCGCAAATCGCAAAGCGCAAAATACAAAAAGGGATCTTCATTTTGTGTGCAGCAAGCGATAATCAGAAATATTTTGAATGCTCTAAGAGTATTATTAAGAGCTTTTTTAACGTAAGAGATATTGATTATTATAAAGATATGTTTATTCCTGAGGTTGATGAAAAAGGAGATGTTCTTAAACATAAAGAACTTTTGGTAAAAGCGATAGAGATCGTTTCGGAAGCGATAAATAGTGACTAGTGATTAGTGACTAGTAACTAGCATAAATTTATTTAAAGATAGGATAGTTGAACTGGTTGCACTAGTTTAACTGGTTGGTGGAAGGTTCTAAATGAGGTTGACATATAGTTAGTTTTGAGATTAGAAAGAAGTCCTTAAAAGCGTTCTAATCACTAGTCACTTATCACTAATCACTAAACGTTATTAAAGGAGAAACATGTATAACCAAATAAAAAAAGTCGCAATGGAAGCAGCTTTAAAAGCTGGGGCATATCAGCAAAAACGAAGAGGTCATATAAAAGAGATCACATATAAAGGTGCTATCAATATTGTAACAGATGTTGATAAATCCTGTGAGAAAATGATCATTAAACATATTCTTACTAATTTTAATGATCATGGTATTTTAGCTGAGGAAAGTGATCCAAGGGCAGAGAATGCAGAATATAAATGGATAATCGATCCTATAGATGGGACGACTAATTATGCTCAAGGATTGCCTATTTACTGTGTATCAATTGGGGTTGAGTATAAGAGTGAAATGATCGTTGGAGTTGTATATGCTCCTGATCTTGGAGAGATGTTCTATGCAGTAAAAGGAAAAGGTGCTTTTCTTAATAAAAAGCGTATTTTTGTTTCAAAAAAGGCAGAGCTTGATAATTCGTTTTTAGTAACAGGGTTTGCATATGATGTAAGATCTGCAAAATTAGATAATATTGACAATTTTGAAATTCTTATTAAAAGGACTTTAGCCGTACGGCGGCTTGGATCAGCTGCAATTGATATGAGTTATGTTGCATGCGGAAGATTCGATGGTTTTTGGGAAAAAGGTCTGCAGCCATGGGATGCTGCAGCAGGAATGCTTATAGTAG
>JAQVOV010000100.1:1603-5916 GCA_028702395.1 Candidatus Omnitrophota bacterium | reverse complement strand
CCTGTGAAAGTTAATTCTTTCATGGTACGGTCCTCCTTTTTGTGATTAATTTGGAGTTAACCGTACCACTTTTTTTATCTTATTTCAAAGAGCTTCTTCAAAAGCCCACACTTTAGTATACAACACCAATTATATAGATTACTAACATTTTTCTTGTTTTTGAAGCAAAAAGATATATAATAAGTATTATTTTCTGACAAAATTTATGGCTTTTTTTGAATGCGAAAACAAGAGCATGTATAAAAACAGAAAAAAAGCTTTAAAAGATAAAAAAAGTATTTAAGAATTTTTATAATAAAAATTCATTGTTAACAAAGGGGCTATCTTGAAAAATAAATTTTTATATTTTCATGTACTGATTTCAGTGTTAATATTATGGCTATCAATAGATGTAATGGCGGCACAGATCTATTATGTTGGAAATACACAAGGTTCAGAAAATGAAGATTCAACAAACAAGTCTTTCAGTGTTCAAAAAAGAGTTGATGATCTTTTAGATTTTTCTTCTTACGGCGAATATGGGCCTGACAGATCAGGAAGAATATCAGGAAATGTTTCAGAAGAAATTGATATTCAAAGAGTAGGCGGAAAAACAGAAAGCTCTTTTTATAAAACAGGGGTTTTTCAAATAACAGAGCTCAATCTTAATATTCAAGAAAAACTTTGGGATGATTATTCTTTCGAATCTCAGATGTTCCTAAGAAAGTCAGACACAAGCAGGATCGAGCCGCGTAAAGATGTTAGAATGAAACAGCTTAGTATGAGTATCTCTAATAATATAAACAGGATAAGATTTGGCGATTTTTACGGAGAGTTAAGTCAGTTTGTTCTTGGAGCCAGCTTAGAAGGGTTTGAAGCAAAAGCTAGATTCGGCAAACATCAGGAATATACAGGTATAATAGCAAGAACACATGAAGCTGATGACACTACAAGTTCTTTTCAGAGAAATGTTTTTGCAGCTAAAGCAGCATATACTTTTAATACGCCGCTTATACCTCTTTTTAGACTATGTTTTCAGACAGCTTTTGCACAAGATGATCCTGCAACTATTAAGAACGTATCTACACCTGTTGCAGTAAGCAACAGTGTATTTGGTGTAGAAGGTGAAATTAAGACAGTTAAATATCTGAGCATGGTTTATGAGCTGGCTTATAGTACTTATGATGCAAATGAAAAAAGCACTTTAGAGAATGCCGTTAATGGTTTGGCACTTAGATTACAGCCATCATTAAAAATAGAAGACATGAATTTCAGATATATGTATTATTATGTGACCCCAAAATTCAATTCTGTAGTTGGTTCTGCAATGCCTGACAAAGAGCAGCATCAGTTCGCAGTTAGCTGGGACCCTGCTGATTGGTTCGATGTCAGTTTTACTGAGAATTATTACTGGGATCATTTAAACGGAAGCTCTAGAACAAAACGGACAACAAATGATGAAAAGTACATTAATTTCACAGTAAAACCTTTTTCCCAAAGAAAGAGTTTTAGTGTAAGACCTTATGTTAATTACCTAAGACAATTTTCAGATGACCCGCAGAACATAGGCGCTAATGAAACTTTAACTGTAGGTGTTTCATTGAATGATAGTGCTGATCAAGGCCGGATAAATTATAGTCTCGGATATGAGTTTCGGGAGTTTAATGATGAGGGTAATGGTAAAACAGGTTCTGATATTTACAATCGTATTAATGGAGGATTAAGTTTTGAAACAGTGTTATGGGGACGAAGACTTTATGTTTCAGATAACGTTTCACTTGATATTAGAGCACCTAAATCAACAAGTAAAGATGATGTTTCAGTAACCAATTCTTTTTCAGCAATATATGATATTTATGATAGATGGAGATTATCAGGAGGAATTAATGTTCAACAGGTTGATGGTGCAAATCCAGGGACAGATCTTACAAGCACTAAAAATTTTGCTGAGTTAATGTATACTATTGATCAACGCAGATATACAAGACTAAGTTTTAGAATGGAAAAGAACATGTACCGTCCTGAAGATGGTTCGCAGAAATACACAGAAGATAGATTGGTTATAAGGTTCTCAAGCAACTTTTAACATAAGAGGTGGCAAATGAAAAAAAACTTTTATATTGTTTTGTTGGCTATAACCACGTTAGGTAATATGATGAGCAGTGTTTTTGCGGAACCTGACAATATTGACAAAAACATAGAGGTTTTGGATGAGCGGGAAATAGCGCAAACCGTTTTAGAAAGCATTTTCAATGTTTTTGAGAATTATACATTTATAGATTTTGCCGGCAAGATCAGTGAGGAATTTAATCCAAGCAGAAACGAGTTTATAACAAATGTTGATGAGTCTTTTTATGAAAAAGATGTTTTATCGCTGGATTTTTTCATGGAAACTGTTGATCTTACAGAAAACAACTTGGCTGTTGTTTTTAAATGGGAGAAAAAACTTAGGGATAAAGATACGGGAATAGTTGATCTAAAACAAGGCCGTGCTGAATTTGTTTTTGTATGGGTCAATGATAAATGGATGCTGATAAAAGTTGCGGGAGACGATCCGTTTTTAGTATAGAGCAAAGGTCATGCTCTAAAAAAGACTTGGAGAAATATATGAAAAAAATAGTTACAATTTGTATGTGTTTCATGTTTTGCTTTTCTATGGTTGTTCATGGGGCAGATGATATAAATTTTTTAAAAGACGAACTTGCTGAAGCGACCAGACACTATAATGCTATCATGCTTACTATACAAAAGCTTCGGGTTGTATATGCAAGCAGTGAAGATACTCAGAAAATGTTAAAGGCGTCATATGATGAACTTGAAAAATATAAACAAAAACTTATTGAAACAAATAAGAAAAACATTCTTAAAGTAGGTATGGGCGCAGGTCTGGACACTGCAAGTTTAATAGGTCTTATTGGTTCGGGAAGCGGTGTTATAAGTAATGTTAGCAGGGGGCTTATACGTGTTACAACTGAGGTAAGCAAAGAAGGTATTGGTATGGCTGCCCAAGCATATTTGAATTATGATGCGCCTTATGATGCAAAAGTAGGAAATCTTAGACTTGAGGCAGAGCAGTTAAAGCCTGAACTTCAGGAAATAGCCAAAATACTTAAAATGACAAAGGATGAAATAAGGAATTCAGGTAATGGTGCAGATCAGCTTGGAGATAAAGGCGCAGTATTCAGGAAATTCGACATGCTTATAAGTGCTGTTGAAAAAGCACAAAAGAAGGTTTATCAATTGTGGAAAGAGTCTAAAGGGGTTAAACCTTATGTTGATGGCGAGATCAAAAAGCTGGAAGAAGAAGCAAAAAAATTCAAAAATAAAATGGATGAATTCGGAATGAGATTATTTGAACAAGAGAAGAAAGAATTCAAACAAAAAATAGATGAAAAGATAAAAGAAGTTATGTCAATGGAGCCTGGCGTAGATGATCTGCCTTTTACTGTTATTGCAAAGGTTCAACGAGAGGGAATGCAAAGGTTTGAATATGAGCAGGAAAAAATGAAAAGATTTAAAGAGTGGACAGCAAATGCGTTTCCAGAGGCACAGGATCTTGTGCAAAAGGATTATGCTGAAATTTTGCAACAGGAAATAGATCAAATCAGCAGTATAAAACATATTATCAAGGAAATGGACCAGACAATAGAAAAAAAGAAGATCCTTCTTGATGGATATATACCGGGATATGATGTTGATTGGATAAGTCACCATGATCAGGAGGCTATAAATGCAATTATTAATGGACCATATTCGATCATAAGTGTTTATAAAGATAATGTGGATAGTTATGAGCCTAGGATAAAAAAAGGAGAAGATCTCCCATCGCTTATTGCTGACTGTGATGAAATAGAAGAAAAAACTATAGAGTTGATGGTGATAAATGCTAAAAAAGAAAAAATAAGAGAAAAGATAGATAAGATAATTGGTAACGGAAGCACTTTGTATGCTGATGCACATGGTTGGAGTGCTTCTTTGCCCCAGCAGTATACATTAAGAAAAGAAATAGAAGCTGTTAACAAAGCATTGATAATAGGGGAAGATTATTCTTACGGTATAAAAGGGTCTGAAAATTTTATAACATATTCTGAGACTAAAAAAAAGATATTTGAAAAAATGGCAGATGATAAAGAGCCATATTCTAAGGCAACAAGCCAAAGAGAAATCGAGCTTGAAAATGCTTTTGAAAGAATAATGGATGAAAAAAAAGAACAATACACAAAGGCTTTGGCAATAATGGAAAACGCCGAGAATGCATATTTGCAGATGTTATCTGCTTACGAAGGGTATCAGAAGATAACCGGATCTTCAAATTGGTTCAATGAGCAAAGAAA
>JAQVOV010000100.1:0-1503 GCA_028702395.1 Candidatus Omnitrophota bacterium | reverse complement strand
TAAGGGCTGGATGCCGCAGGCTGTTGAGGATGATAATGCAGAATATACAATTGAAAATGTACGGGTTAACACTTATTTACTGCCAAATGTTAATAGTGTTCTGGCTTTTACTCCGGAAGAACTTGGCGGGAATAATTTCAGAATAACAGGAACATTCCCCAATATAAAACAGATCACAAAGATCGTTATATCATTAGACGGAGGAATGACATGGGAAAATAGGTTGCCTATACAAAATGATCTTGTGTATACTTTTTCTCCTATTGAAGAGAAAATATATACTCCTGTTATACAGATCGAAGATGAATTTTACACAACTTACACGATCAGCCTCTTACCCGTGCAGGCGTTAGGCATAAAATTATCATCTAATAATGAAATGATGCTGGTCCAAAGTGCTTTACAGGCTGTTGCGGAAAGTTACGAAAAACAGAATATCGGTATTTTTTCAGAATATGTTTCCCGTGATTTTTCAGGGAACCGTACATATCTTGAGGAAGGCGTAAGGTTTGATTTTGATATGTTCCTTGATATAAGACTTATGCTTTATGTCAATAGAATAGAAGAGCTTCCAACAGGGGAATTTGCAGTAGATATAAGATGGAACAAGACTCAAATGCCAAGAAAAACTATGCAGGAACAAAGAACATCAGGCAATACTACTCTTTTATTTGTTAGGGAAGACGGTAAAATGAAAATAAAAAATATGAGAGGAGATATGCTTTATGCTACTCTTTCTCCTGAAATTGCAGAAGTAAGCGGAAAAAGTGTTGCTGTAATAGATCAGATAAGACAAGCCCATGATCAGAGAAATCCGATACAGCCAGGTGCAGGAGAAACTGAAGAATCAGGCGGACTTGGTACCTCCTCTACATTATCTGAGCAACAAGGAACAGTTTCTGTAGTGGCAGGATCCGGAGCAGCAGGTTCAAAAGGGTTTGATCTTGATACAGGTCAGATAGTAATAGCTTCTTCAGCAAGCTCTGATCTTCTTTTTGAGGGGGCTCTTCTTTTTCAAGATAATGGATTATTTGATCTTTCTGCAGAGACTTTTAATGCTTTAGATACAGCACCTGCTGTAACAGGGGGAGCTATAGGAGGGGATTTTATAAATACTCTTGTAGGTAATGTATATGTTTTCACAACTTCGTCTGGTAAGTATGGGAAACTACAGATAAGCTCTTATACTGCAGGCGTAAATTTAGTAACAACATTTAAATATGCTGTTCAACCGGATGGGTCAAAAAACATAGCAACATAACGCTTTCCATAAAAGATAATAGACTTTAAAAGTTCGTAGCAGGTATATATACTGCTACGAACTTTTTGTTTTAGGAAAAGGTCTACTTCTCATGTAACAATAGAACGTTAAAGGAATATTTTATATCTCGGAAATGCCCTTGTTTTCCTATAATCGAAAAAAATATTTCGAAAAACGATTGACAATTTTCGAAAACCGTGTATACTTAGATATGAGGAAAGAGATCATGAAGAAAAATAAAG
>JAQVOV010000099.1 GCA_028702395.1 Candidatus Omnitrophota bacterium | reverse complement strand
CAATGTAACTGTTGATGATAATGTCAAAACAAAAGTCGTTGTCGCACCCATTCCAAAAGCAGAGTACAGTTTTTTAGATACTCCTACAAAAGGACATATACCTAAAAAATATGCCAGAACAAAATTGCTGGTAATGCTAGCTGCTATGAAAATCAATAACAAGTTTATCATTGTTAGTATGTCGTATATCGTATGTCGTATGTCGAAAAGTTATTTTACTTTTCCTCAGTCTCTTCTTACGATTTACTTTCTTTTCCTTTCATGTTTATCCAATTAAAAAGACTTATTATAAGACCTAATGTCATAAAAGCTCCTGCAGGAAGAGCCATAATGACCCATTTAGTATATCCTTCAGGCATAATAGTCATATTAAAAAAAGTTCCAAAAGCTAATATCTCTCTAACTCCTGCTAAAACCACCAGACTTAATGTAAATCCAAGTCCCATTCCAATTGCATCTAAAATACTTTTAAAAACAGGTTGTTTTGATGCAAAGGCTTCTTGTCTTCCTAAAATAATACAGTTAACTACTATTAAAGGAATATATGGCCCTAACGATTTACTTATGTCAGGAAACTGTGCTTTTAGAAAATAATCTGCAACTGTAACAAAGGTTGCTATGATAACTGTAAAAACAGCTATTCTAACCTGATTAGGGATAATTTTTCTTAAAATAGATATTATTATACTTGAACTTAAAAGAACGAATGTAGTAGCTAGTCCCATCGAAACGCCAAAAACAACTTTTGTACTAACAGCAAGCGTAGGGCACATACCTAAAACCTGCACTAACACAGGGTTTTCTTTCCATATACCTTTTGTGAATTCTTTTAAGATCATTTTTCACCCATTTCCTGTCTTACTTTTTCTATACCTTTATTTAAGATAGCCACTACTGCTTTGGAAGATATCGTTGCACCTGTTATTGTTTCAATTTCATTAGGTTGATCTGGTTTTTCACCTTTTACATATATGATATTAGGTTCTGTTTTTAATTGTTTGAATTCGTCCTTGAATGGCTGATTTGTTATTTCCTGACCAAGACCCGGAGTTTCCTGTGATTCAAGTATTTCTATCCCTACTAAAGTATTAAGATCTTTTTCTATCCCTGCCATGATCTTTATTTCCCCTTGGTAGCCATTTCCTGCACAAGTAAAAGCATACCCTAACAGTTCTTGTTTTGCATCTGTAACACTGAATATTTCCAAGTCTTTTTTATCTATTTGTTTGGAATCTTTTCCTTCAGGAAATATCTTGAAAATAGCATCTTTTGTTGCTTTTTTTTGGTTATCCACTATTTTTTGTGCTGTTGCTTTATAAACACCGACAAGACATGCCCCTGATAATAAGCTAACTAGTGTTAAAACAGAAAGAATATGTATTATTTTTTTCATTCTCTATCTCCAGTGCCATACCTTTTAGGCATTGTAACCCTGTTTATTAAAGGTGTGAAACCATTCATGAATAAAATAGAGTACATGACCCCTTCCGGCAATCCTCCCCATAATCTTATTATCATAGTAACTATTCCGCATCCTATTCCAAAAACCCATTGTCCCTTTTTTGTAATAGGGGTCGTAACATAATCTGTTGCCATAAAAAAAGCCCCTAACATAAGCCCGCCCGCCAATAAATTAAATAAAGCAGGCGCATAAATTTCAGGATCTATCTTATTGGTTATTGAACTTATAATAAATACTGTTGCTATATATGCAAATGGAATTCGAATGTTTATTATTTTTTTTATTAAAAGATATGCCGCTCCTATCAACAATGCTAAAGCAGATGTTTCACCTATTGACCCTGAAACATTCCCAAAAAACAATGGCTCATATCCTGTTAAAACTTGTGTGAATTTATGCAATCCTAAAGGAGTAGCTGTGGTAACAACATCTAAAGTTATAGGATTGTTCCAGCTTGTAAGCATTGTTGGAAACGCTGCCATTAAAAATGCCCTTCCCAATAATGCAGGATTAAAAATATTACACCCTATCCCTCCGAAAATTTGTTTTGTCAAAATTATAGCTACTGCACTAGCAAGTATACAGACCCAAACAGGTAAAGCTGGAGGCATGATCAATGCCAAAAGAATTCCTGTAACAACAGCACTTAGATCTTTGACAGTAATGTTCTTTTTGCATGTTTTCTGATAAAGATACTCAAAAACCACACAAGAAATAACGCAAGAGGATATAACAACAAAAGCCTTTATTCTAAAAAAATATAGCGCTGCTATTATTGCAGGAATTAATGCAATAATAACTTCTCTCATAACACTTCTTGTAGAACTGTTATCATGTATATGCGGATTAACTGATAAGATCATCTCTTTCATTATTTCCTTATTTATTAGAAGCCAGTAGCCAGAGGCCAGAGGCCAGAAAACTGATTACAATATTTCAGTTTCTTTATAAAAAACATTATTTCTAAACCTCTTTCAGAACCTTCCGCACTTTTTACTTTTACCCTGCCTGCTTTTTACTTTTTACTTATTTGGATTTTTCTCAGTTTCTGCTTACCTATCTTTATATAATGTACAAGAGGAATATGTGCAGGACATTTATATGTACAACTGCCGCACTCCATGCAATCTGTTATAAATAATTTATCTGCTTCTATTATTTTATCAAACTTTACAGCTCTAGCTATCCTTGTAGGCAATAGATTCATTGGGCAAACATCGACACATTTCCCGCAATTTAAACATGCCCCTTCCCTTTCAGAAACTGCTTCTTTTTCTGTTAAACAAATGATCCCACTCATTCCTTTTATAACAGGAACATCTAATGTATATTGAGCCATTCCCATCATAGGACCTCCGGAAATGATCTTTGCCGGCTCTTCTGAAAAACCACGACATGCATTGTCTATTATATCTTGTAATAATGTTCCTATTGGAACTCTATAATTACCAGGTCTTTTAACACATTTTCCTGTTATTGTTATAACTCTTTCTATCAAAGGTTTCCCTTCAACTATAGCCTCATAAACAGCTAAACACGTTCCTACGTTCTGGACAATACATCCTACGTCTAATGGAAGTTTTGAAGGCGGAACTTCTCTGTCGAGTATAGCTTTGAGGATCTGCTTTTCTCCTCCTTGGGGATACTTTGTTTTAAGTACCTTTATTTCTATATCTGTAGCCCCTTTATCATATAAATATCCTTTTATCTGTTGTATAGCGACCGGTTTATTATCTTCAATAGCTACATAAACATTTTTTGCCTTAACGGCTTTATTTAAAAGCCTTATCCCTTCTATTATCTCTTTCGTTTTCTCAAGCATACTTCTATAATCGCAAGTAAGATAAGGTTCACATTCTACAGCATTAATAACAAGTGTATCTATTTGATTATTCTCTTTGACCATAGCTTTTACATATGAAGGAAAAGCTGCTCCTCCCATACCAACGATCCCTGCTGTTTTAATTATATTAACAATATCTTCTTCTGAAAGGTCTTCCAAGGATCTTTTATGAATTGGTTCTGCAGCATCATTTTTATGGTCATTTTCTATAATTATTGCCTGGCTTGTTCCTAGTATAGGGTGGGCATAAGCTTTTATTCCTGATACTTTTCCGGAGACAGAAGAATAAATGTTAGAAGAAATAAAACCATTCTGTTCTGCTACAAGCTGTCCTCTTTTAACAAGATCACCGATCTTTACAATAGCCTTTGCAGGATTACCTATATGCTGTATTAAAGGAAGAACAACAACATCTCCTGCCTCAACTGTTTTTATAGAAAGGTCTTTTGTTAAATTTTTTGAGCTGCCAGGATGCACTCCTCCCGGGAAAGTACTCTTATCATTCATCTTTATCTTTTTCCTTTATGTAAACCACATAACAACTAACACAAGTATAAGTTATTATTTTCTGGTTGTTCATTATACGTTCAAATAAATACAAATATATTTTCATTGACAATATTTAAAAGCCATTATATCATTAATGCAGGATAACGCAACGGAAAATAACCAAAAAAAAGAGACAACAAAAATGAAATTCTCAAAGAAAAAACATTGCTGCGAAAAATGCCAGGTTTACTGGACATGCGAGACAAAATGGTACAGAGGCGAAAGAGGAGAAGAGAACCTTTGTTGTCCTATCTGTAATTTTTATGTTGTTTGCCATCCAGCAAATAACAAAAAGAAAAAGTAGGCTATCGGATCTTTTTCATATTATACACCCGCAATGAATGCGGGTTTTTTATTTTTTATGCTGGTGTAGCTTCAGTTGGCAGAGCAGCGGTCTCGTAAACCGCAGGTCAGTGGTTCGATTCCACTCACCAGCTCCATATTTTATCTTTCCCCTTCTATATGGTTTTTTAAGAAAACTATTGCATAGTTTGCCGGAATATAATAAAATACTGCCACGCGTGCCGGGATAGCTCAGTGGTAGAGCGAGGGCCTGAAAAGCCCTGCGTCGGGAGTCCGATTCTCTCTCCCGGCACCATTTTTAAAAAGGGACTGACACTTTTTTCTTTTCCTGTAACTTCAGAAGAAAATGGTGTCTGTCCCTTTTTAAATATCATCTTCTTTTCAACCTTAAAAAACTTTTTGTCCCTTGTATAAACAAAAATGATTTTTGCAGTTCCTCTTTTTTTGTCTCCGTGAGAGAATCGGACTAAAAAAAGGGGTTACAGGGGGAAAAAAGAATTTTTGCCCCCTGTCATCTTCTCTTCATTGCGGAAGGAAGGGGAACAGCTAGTCCCTTGCCTATTTCGCGAACAGATTGGCAAGGGACTAGCGTTAAGGGGAAACCATCAGGGTTTCCCCTTAAGGAGCAACGCGACGTCCGACTCTCTCTCCCGGCACCATTTTTAAAAAGGGACTGACACTTTTTTCTTTTCCTGTAACTTCAGAAGAAAATGGTGTCTGTCCCTTTTTAAAAACTATTTAATTTTTTTCTTCTGAAAAGATCCTTTACTACAAAATAATTTATCAATATGTATGGAAGATATGCCAGCGCAGTTGCAACAGCTGCCCCTATTCCTTGGAACCTTGGAATAAGGATCGTGTTTAAAACAATGTTTAGAATAGTGCATAACAAAAGATTCGCTCCGAGTATCACCGCTTTACCCTGATAAAAAAGTAATTGCGCAAAATAATTAGCAAAAGAAAAGATAACAACGCTTACCATTAATATCTGCATAATAATTATTGATGAGCTGTAAGCTTTACCAAATAAAACATTTATTATCAAGGGTGCCCCTATTAATATAACAAGCCCTATAAAACCAAACAGGACACCGTTCACTTTTAAGGCTTTTGCGAACATTTTTTCTTTAGCTAAAACATTTTCTTTTGTTATCACTGAAAAAACCGGCATGATCCCCATGCTTATAGCCATACTTATATGCGGCAATTTTCCTACTATTTGTTTTGCTGCAGAATAATATCCTATTTGTTGTTCTGAAGATAATAACCCTAACATTATTATATCTATCTCTGAAACAAGTAAAGCCCCAAAATTCACAACAATAAGAGGAATGCTGTATTTAAGTATATTCTTATATACTTCTTTCTCCACGAAACACGGTTGCTCTGATATTCGAGATATAAAATTCCTTTCCAGAAAAAAGATACCTGCACAAACACCGAATATAGTTGCCAAGATATATGCTTCAATAACAGATCTTATAGTTGCGGATCTATAAAGCAGTATTATAGTGAAGATCAATTTGAGCCCATATTCTAGAAAATTTATATAAAAAACATACTTTAGCCGATGGAGTCCGTTGAATATCTTTTTTGTCCATTCTAAAATAGTCCCAAAGAACAATATAGGAAGTGCAATAACAAAAAAAGGCATCGGAACTTGCCTTGAAAAATAAAATAAGATCTCTTTTTTAAAAATAAAAAATATAACAACACAAACACCGCTTATAATGATCCTTCCTATTAAAGTACCATTTAAAAT
>JAQVOV010000098.1 GCA_028702395.1 Candidatus Omnitrophota bacterium | reverse complement strand
AAACTATATTTAGAACGTTCATTTACAGACACTGAAACAGACACAGACACAAAATTCTATAAAGGTGAAAAATGGAATTAGATCAAATAAAAAAACAATATGATAAATATGTTCTTGCTACTTATGCTCGTACAGATCTTTGTCTTGTAAAAGGTAAAGATACTGTTGTTGAAGATATCAATGGGAAAAAATATTTAGACTTTTTCCCAGGTTGGGTTGTGAGCGGAGTTGGGCATAGGAATAGTTATGTTGTTAAGCGGATGAAAGATCAAATGGATAAGATATTTCATGTGTCAAACAACTATTATAATGAGCTTCAAGGAGAGCTATCCCAAAAGATAATAGAGAATTCTTTTAAAGGGAAAGTTTTCTACGGCAATAGCGGAGCAGAAGCAAATGAAGGAGCTATAAAGCTGGCACGTAAATATGGAAGTGAAGAAGGCAGATATGAGATAATTACTATGACAAGATCTTTCCACGGCCGAACAATGGCTACTCTTTCTGCAACAGGTCAGGATAAAGTAAAAAAAGGGTTTGCTCCTTTATTAGAAGGATTCATTCATGTCCCTTTTAATGATATAGATGCAGTTAAAAAAGCAATAACAAAAAAGACTGTTGCTGTCATGCTTGAACCTATACAGGGAGAAGGCGGGATAAATATAGCTGATAAAAAGTACATGAAACAGTTGCGAGACCTTTGTGATGAAAAAAAGATATTGCTTATTTTAGATGAAGTACAAACAGCAATGGGACGAACCGGAAAAATGTTCGGATATAAATATTTTGGGATAACGCCTGATATTATGACTTTGGCCAAATCTTTAGGAGGAGGATTGCCTATAGGTGCATTTGTTGTCAGATCTGAATTCGCTGATGTTTTACAGCCTGGTAATCATGGTTCAACTTTTGGAGGAAGTCCATTAATATGTGCAGCTGCTTTGGGTGTATTTGATTCTTTAACAAAAGGCGGACTTCTAAAACAATGTAATATCATGAGCAGTTATTTCAAGAAGAGATTAATTGAACTAAAAAAGAAGCAGCCTATAATAAAAACAATAAAAATTGTTGGACTTATGATAGGTCTGGAGATAGCTGTTGAAGATGCATCTAATGTTTATAAAAAATGTTTAGAAAAAGGATTGCTGATCAATTGTACTCAAGGAAATATTTTAAGGATTATGCCGCCGTTATGTGTAACTAAAGCGCAAGCTGATAAGGCGATAAAGATACTTGAGGACGTGTTAAGCGAGAGTTAAGATATAGGTAGTGTCTGTGTCTGTTTCTGTGTCTGTAAATGATCTTTCTAAAACCAGTTTTTAAAAAACTTCTTTTTAGGACCTTCCACACTGACACATACACTGACACTGACACAAAACATTAAAATAGGATGTGACAATATGAAAAAAGATCTGACTTCAATATTTGATCTTACACAAAAAGATATAAAAGATATTTTAAAGCTTACATATAAACTTAAAAAAGATCCCTGGAAAAAACAAGAACTTTTGAAAAATAAGTCAGTAGGTCTTGTTTTTCAAAAACCTTCTAACAGGACAAGAATGTCTTTTGAAACTGCAGCTGTTCATCTTGGAGGAAAAGGCATTTATATGGATCCTGCTGATATGACCCTTGGTAAACGAGAACCTGTTAAAGATGTTGCACGTGTTTTTTCAGGATATGTTGCTATGGCTATACTACGAACTTTTTCACATGAAACAATTGAAGAGTTTGCTAAATATGCAACTATACCTGTAATAAACGGATTAAGCGATAAATGTCATCCTTGTCAAGCATTAGCTGATATTTTTACAATTGAAGAAAAGCTAAAGGATCTTATGGGTAAGACTTTGTGTTATGTTGGAGACGGGAATAATGTTCTTAATTCACTTTTACTTGCAGGGGCAAATACAGGGATGAACATAGTTTGTGCATGTCCAAAAGGGCATGAACCTGATCAGGATATTCTTGAAAGAGCAAAAACTATAGCTTTAAATACAGGAGCAATTATATCAATAACCAATGATCCTAAAAAAGGCGTAAAAAATGCGGATGTTGTATATACTGATGTTTGGGTCAGTATGGGCCAAGAAGACCAAAAATCCAGTAAAATCAAAGATTTTCAAGGGTTTCAAGTAAATGCAGAACTTATAAGTGAATGTAAAAAGAAACCTCTTATAATGCATTGTTTACCTGCTCATAGAGATGAAGAAATAACAGATGATGTTATTGAAAGCAAGAATTCAATAGTTTTTGATCAAGCAGAGAACAGGATGCATGTTCAGAAGGCTGTGATGGTCATGTTGTTAGAGAATAAAGCTTAACAGGAGTTTTGTTATCTGTCTGTGTTATCTGTCTGTGTGTAGGAAGAAACCTAAATGGAGTTTAGAAACGTTCCATAACAGATAACAGATTACAGATAACGGATAACAGATAACTAAATGTTACAAAGGAGAAATAGTAAAATGAAAAAGAAAGTGGTACTTGCATATTCAGGTGGGTTAGATACTTCAGTAATAATAAAATGGTTAGCTCAAAGGGATTATGAGATCATTGCATATTGTGCTGATGTTGGGCAAGGTGATGATTTTGATCTTGTAAAGAAAAAAGCAATTAAAACAGGTGCAAAAAAAGTTTATGTCGGAAATCTGCAGAAAGAGTTTGTTGAAGATGTTTGCTTTAAGGCTTTAAAGGCAAATGCTCTTTATGAAGATAAATATCCTCTGGCAACAGCTATGACACGTCCTATAATCGCTAAAGGAATGGTTGAAGTTGCGCATAAAGAGGGAGCAAAATATATTGCACACGGTTGTACTGGTAAAGGCAATGATCAGGTCAGATTAGAAGTTACAGCTAGGTGTCTTGATTCAAAATTAGATATAATTGCTCCTGTACGGGAATGGGAATTAACTACACGTGAATCAGAGATCGATTATGCAAAAAAACATGGTATTCCGGTAGAGGTAACAAAGAAAAAGATATATAGCATTGATCGTAGTTTATGGGGAATAAGTATCGAGGGCGGAAAACTTGAGGATCCGCAGGTAGAACCTCCACAGGATATTTATCAAATGACAAAGTCTATTGATAAAACACCTAATAAACCTGAGTATATTGAAATTGCTTTTGATAAAGGTATACCAGTTGCGATAGGTGGTAAAAAGTATTCTCCTATAGAGCTTGTGAAAAAACTTCATAAGATAGGAGGAGATCATGGTATTGGACGAATCGATATGATAGAAGATAGACTTGTAGGGATAAAATCACGAGAGATATATGAAGCACCTGCTGCAACTATCCTTATAGAGGCACATAAAGCATTAGAATATCTTACTCTTGATAGAGCCTCTTTAAAGTTTAAAGCACAGGTTGCAATCGATTATGCAAGGCTTATATATGATGGTCTGTGGTATACACCTTTAAAACATGCGTTAGATGCTTTTATTGACAAAACACAAGAAAAAGTAACAGGGATAGTAAGGGTAAAACTTTATAAGGGACATGCAACTGTTGTAGGTAGAAAATCGGAAAATTCACTTTATAAAGAAGAACTTGCTACATATAGTGAAGGTGATAAGTTCGATCAGTCTCTTTCAAAAGGGTTTATTGAACTTTTTGGGTTGCCGTATCGGGACTCGATGAAGAACGAAAAAAGGAAAAAGTAAAAAGGAAAAAGGTAAAAGGGCGGAATGTCATAAACGAGGTTTTCGTAGCTGCGTATTGCAACGCCCCTACAAAGAAACAAGAAAAGATTCCACAATGAAGACTAGATTTTTTACTTTTTACTTTTATCTTTTTACTTAAAATGATAAAGGAGTGAATTATGACTAAACTATGGGGCGGAAGGTTTGCTAAAAAGATAGATCCGAAAGCTGAAAGCTTTTCCAGGTCCATACAATATGACCATAAACTTGCTGAGTTCGATATTTTAGGATCTTTATGTCAAATTGAGATCATTAAAAAAGCAAATATCATTACAGCTAAAGAATATAACCTTATGAAAAAAGGACTTAATATTTTACTTAAAGACCTTGAAAATGGCAAGTTTGATATTGACTTCAATGCTGAAGATATTCATAGTGTTGTTCAGGATGCATTATTGAAAAAAATAGGAAAAACAGCGTTAAAACTTCATACTGCTCGAAGTCGTAATGATCAAGTTCTTTTTGACACAAAAATGTTCTCTCTTAAGAGTTTGTATGATCTTGTTATAGAAGCTTCATACCTTATAAAATCATTGAAAAATACTATACAGGCAAATAAAGACCTTATTTTGCCTGGGTTTACACATATGCAGCATGCTATGCCGGTTTCTTTAGAAAACCATTTTGGAGCATATCAACAGATGATAAAAAGAGATGTGAACAGGTTCTTAGATATTGCAGAGAATATAAAAATAACTTTTGGGTCAGGTGCTTTGGCAGGTACAAATTTACCTGCAAGTTTGTATAATATAAAAGGATTGCCATTTGATAAGGATATGCAGCCTAGTGAATGTTCAATGGATAGTGTTAGTGACAGGGATTTTGTAATTGAAATACTTAGTAGTCTGTCAATTTGTGGTATGCATTTATCTCGCATGAGTGAAGATATGATACTTTGGGTAACCCAAGAGTTTAATTTTATAAAACTTGATCAAAGTTATTGTACAGGCAGTTCACTTATGCCGCAGAAAAAAAATCCTGATATGTTAGAGCTTATACGAGGCTATACAGGAAAACTTTACGGAAATTTGGTAAGTGTTTTAACAATGATGAAAGGATTACCGCTTACGTATAATAGGGATATGCAGCATGATAAAGAACCTTTATTTGAATCTATAGATATTGTTAAGAACTCTCTGAAGTTAATGGCAGGGATGATATCTACTTTAAGGTTCAATAAAAAAAGTATAAGTAAACATCTTGAAGATGAATCTTTATATGCAACAGATATTGCACATTATCTTGTGACCAAAGGTATTGCTTTCAAAGATACTCATGATATTGTAGGCGAACTTGTCAAATATTCATTGGATAGCGGAAAAAAGATAGTTGATATGACAGATAGAGAACTTTATGGGTTTAATAAGCATCTTAACAGTAAGATCCTTAAGAAACTTATTGATCCGGTATATTCTGTTAGTAGTAAGAAGAGTCTTAAGATAGGGAAATAGCAGTTTCGTGTCTGTGTCAGTGTCTGTGTCAGTGGTGGATCGTCCTGAAAGAGGAAGAAAAAACTATATTTAGAACGTTCATTTACAGACACAGAAACAGAAACAGACACGAAAAAGGGAGAACGATGGACAATTTTCAGTATAAGAACAATAAACTTTTTTGTGAAGGTGTTTCAGTTGAAAGCATAGCAAAAAAATATGGGACACCATTATATTTATATTCTCAAAATAGTTTTATAGAAAGATATTTGTCTATAGTTAGAGCATTTGAAAAAACAGAGCATCTTGTGTGTTTTTCAGTTAAAACAAATTCAAACCTTTCTGTTCTAAAAACTCTGGTGAAACAAGGGGCAGGACTTGATATTGTTAGCGGCGGTGAACTTTTCAGAGCATTAAAAGCCGGATGTTCACCTAAAAAAATAGTTTATGCAGGTGTAGGCAAAAGGCCTGATGAAATTGAATATGCAATTAAAATAGGGATACTGCTTTTTAATGTTGAAAGTTTACCTGAACTTGAGATGATAAACAAAATTTCAGGGAAGTTAAAGAAAAAAACTAATGTTGCATTAAGAATAAACCCTGATGTTGATGCGAAAACACATAAATATATTACAACAGGAAAAAAAGAAAACAAGTTTGGTATAGATCTTATAACAGCTGCAAAGATATTTAAGTCTGTAGCCGTAGGGGCCGTTGCCCCCAACGGCTCTAAAAAATACAGAAATATAAATATTTCAGGGATACATTTACATATTGGTTCACAGATAACTCTTGTAGAACCTTATATGGAAGCTGTTAAAAAAACAT
>JAQVOV010000010.1 GCA_028702395.1 Candidatus Omnitrophota bacterium | reverse complement strand
TCGTAGCGGAATCAAGGACATTTCCATATTCATCTTCAACAGCAACTATTGGAGAAACAAAAAAAGCTTCAGCAGGACCCCAGCTTTCAGGCTGGACAATAAAGGCAAGTTTATAAGCAGAACCATATCCAACTTCAGTTCCGTCAGTGTAAGAGGACGAGGAATCACCACTACCTGAACCCCCTTGAAACATAACAATATCCGGATCAAGAGAATCATCTCCTGAACCTGAACCACCTATATAAGTGGCAGAATATGCTTTTGTTATCATGAGGGTACAAATAAAAATAATTCCAAAAATTAGGCGTATCTTTTTTCTAAACATAACACCCGCCTATATTAGTAATATTTGCATATAAATAAAAAAAATAAAAAAAAGCAAATATTACAATATTACCCCATAATCTAAGCTTACCTGAATTACATTCTAATATAAAAGTAGATATATCTAACTTTTTTGATTTTAACCTAAATAAAGAAAGACATCCCATAGGATGTCTACGAATACAAAAAATATATTTTATTTTTAATAAAAATAAAACAGTAATAAACGGGAGAAAAAAATGCATCGCTCTCCTTTAAATGTAATATATATATATTATGTTGATAGTATACCCCAAGATATGTTCAAAATCAAATAAAAATTACTATCTTTTAATATATATTATGCATATTTTAAAAAAAGGTTGGCTTTTTGTCTATTTTATGATTGGATATTGGGTAATTTTAAAAAATAGAAAATTAAAAACTTAAAAGTTCGTCAAAAACTATTAATATTTTTTCATCGGAAGAAGTTCTGGGGTATAATCAACTTTTGTTTTTCCGCCAGTGACTATTTCAGGAGTAAGAATAATAACGATCTCTGTTTTTCTAATATCATCACTGATGTTTTTAAAAGCATTGCCAACAAAAGGCAGATCCATTAGATACGGAATGCCTTGTTTAGAAGATTCCTGTTCATCTTTATGTAATCCCCCGATTATGATACTGACACCATCTTTGACCATAACATTAGTTTCAATTAAAGTAGTATTGACTATAGGTATCTCTGCACCTTGCGGAGTGATCAATTCACTTGTCTTTGAAGATATTTCAGGAGAGATCTTCATTCTTATAAAACCATCATCACCTATCTGAGGCTGAACAGTAAGAAGTATTCCTACGTCGATAAAATGCACTTCTTCATTTGTTGTCTGATCCGCTCCTGTACCAGTTGTAGTTGTTGTAACATAAGCGAGTTTATCGCCTATGTGTATTTTTGCTTCCTCATTATTTGTAACTAATAAAGTCGGATTAGAAAGAGTTTTAACATCAACTACTTGCTTTAAAGCTTTTAGTTCAACTGCAAATTTATCTGAATCAAGATTTCCCCATGCAAGCGTTCCAACCGCAGTTCCAATAGTACTTGCATTAATAGGGAAAGCACCGCTTATTGCCAAAGAACCTAAATTATTAAGTAGATTATCCCAATCAATCCCAAAATCAAATTTTGGATTCAATACAACTTTTAATATTTTAAGTTTTATCATGACTTCTTTTGTTTGTTTATCTAATGCTTGAATTATAGGTTCAATCTCATCAAATCTGCTTGGAAGTGCGGTAATAATGACCTGTGAGGATCTTGAATCAGCTTCAATAGTTCCTACACTTTTTACATCTAACCTTTCTCTGAGTTTTTCTTTGACTTCTTCCGGATTAGCATAATTGATAGTAAATATTTTTGTTACAAGTTTATGATCTATCTTATCAAGAACGTCCTGCATTTCTTCAACCTTATCAGGAGTATCTATCATGACAATTGCACCTGAGTCTTCGTCGATAACAAGTTTGCCAACTTCACTTTTAACATTTTTAAGGGCCTCTAAAGCATAACTTGGGCGAACATATTGTAAGTAAACTATCTTGACCATTGTTTTATCCCTGAAATATGTCCCGTACATTTCAAAATACTCTTCTTCAGGCATGACATAAACTATATTTTCCATTGCCCTATAACCAAGGCCGTTCGCAATACATATGATATCCATTGCATCTACGATCTTTACACTCTTAAGTACAAGTGTAGCGCGGCCGGTAACTGTTTTACTGATGACAATACTAAAATCACCTTTCATTGATATAAATTTGAAAACATCAATGATATCCATATCACGAAGGTCTAAAGTTATTTCTTTTGAAAATCTGTCCTGCATTTCTGTAGAAAATTTTTGATTTAAAGCAGAAGAAATATCTTTTCCGCTTAATAAGCAAAAACTTAAATTCAACAAAAATATGATTGATATTTTTAATTTTTTCATGCAGCATCCAATCTTATCTTAATTCACGTATTTCATCTTTATATTTTAAGATCACTTTATCAGGTAATATCTTGTCTATAAAAACCCCGTCTACCTCATCTCCCTCCTCGAGAAAAATGGTGGTCTCGGTCTTTTTGCTTTCAAGCATGATAAAACTTGGATCTTGTCCTGCTGAAGGCGATAATCCCACAAGCTTCACATCTTCCATGAAAAGTTCCAACGGTGTTTTAGGAGGAGCAATTGCTTCAGCGACCTTTTCTACAACAGCTTCAGGCTTCAGATAAAACAAACTTCTTTCATTGATCTTATCCAAAAAATACTGAAGTTCTTTTTCCTTTTTCGTAACTGTTTTAACAGTAGGCGTTTTTTTTTGTTCCCCGATCATATCCGGTGTTTTCTGAAACTCAGATGGCTTTGATATTATTTCATATCCAAGAGTAAAAAACAATACACAAATAACCAAAATAAGGACATTATTAGCAAGATCAATAGAAACATCTATGTCCTTTACCCCGCTTAAAAGCCCTTTGGCATCATGGAACTTTTCCTTAAGGAACTCTATCCTTCCTTTAATGACTTCCATAGAAAAAAAGGGCTGTTTCCTGGAGCTTATCGACGATACTCCATCATTTGAAAACAAAACATCCCCTTCTTTTGAACTGCCTGCTAATGAAGATTGGTTCTCTTTTTCTATCAGTTCAAGTAATTGTTGTTCTGCTGTAAGATCTTTTCCCTTTTCTGCCATCCCATCCTTTCCTCTTCCTGAATAATTTCTCTTACCAATGCAACATCTACCACATATTTTTTATCCAAAATAAGCTTTTTTAATGATTTATGACATAAAATAGTTATTCTCCTAGGATATCCATTTGTGTAATTATAGATCTCTTTGATCGCCTCATCAAGAAATATATTCATTTTACCATTATACCCTGCTTCCTTTAATCTAAAAGCTATCATGTTCTTTGTATCTTCCAAATTAAAAGGATAAAGCGTGAATTTAAAATTGATCCTATCATAAAAATTAGGAATTTCCAATATCTTAGGATATAGCTCCACCTGTCCTAAAAGAACAATTTGTATAAGTTTGAACTCATTTGTCTCGTAATTCAGAAGCATTCGTAATGTCTCTAAAGACTGAATGGAAAGTTTCTGTGCTTCATCTATAATAACAATAACTGTATTTCCCTGTTCCAAAGTACGCTCCAGTAAGAACTTTTCAAAGATATCTCTTAGTTCCTGTAAACTCAAACTTTGAAAATCAACTTGGATGTTGAAATTTTGCATTAGGAATATCATGAACTGCTTTTCATCTTCAAAGAACGGATTAAGTATTATTTGGAATAAGAACCTTTCCCTTTTTGCCATTTGCTGAATAAGTTTTCGAGAAAGAGTTGTTTTACCGGTACCAATATCCCCTAAAATAATATTCAACCCTCTTTTTAAATTCAATTCAATGAGGGTATTGGTCAAAGCAGATTCATGTTCAGCTGACATATATAAAAAGTTTGGATCAGGTGATGTTGAAAAAGGTTCTTTATCAAACCCAAGAATTTTATAGTAACTCATACGCTTTCTCCATTAAGTTTTTTCATAATAAGCTGCAAAGGATATCCTTGGTTCTTTAATTCAAAAATATCCTTCAATTTACTGCGTATTTCTTCCTCATCATACATCCTTTTATTCCCTCGTCGCTGGACAACCTGAAAAAAACCTAGACTGGTATAGTAATTTAACGTTTGATAAGAAAGGTCGAATTTAAGTATTACATCTTTTGTTGAAATAAGCCCCATTGTGCTCCTATATTAATTTTAATCATCTGTTTATAGTGTGAGTGGTGGATCGTTCTGAATACGGTTTTGCCGAAAAAATACCCAGTCCAGAACCTTTGTCCACAGACACTAATAACACACACAAACAACTACTCGCAAACTCTTATGTTACCTTTGCGTGTGCCCTTTACCTATAGTAGTTACTATAAGTGCAGTTATTATTGTTAATCTTAAAAGAATAAAACATACAGCTAATATAACAGAAAGTATATCATCCAAATAGCAAAATGTCAATATCTTATAACAAAATTTATTTATCTTTAAATATCCAAAAAAATAAAGGCACATAATGTATTTTATGTGCCTTTATTTAAATATTTTTTATTTCCTATTTTTTATTTTTTGGTTGTTATTGCCCTTTTTATATTATCTTTTTCCCTATCATTTAATTTCCCATCATTATTAAGATCAAAGAATTTTTCAGCCTCTGTTTCCACTCTTGGATTATTTTTTCCTTTTATTGTGTTATATCTTGAAGCTAATAACATTTTCGTTTCATTTCCTGAAATATTGCCATCTTTATTATGATCGTATGTTTTTTCAGATCTTGTAGTCATCTTGAAATTCTTCTTATCCCATCCATTTATAGAATCTGGTCGACTAGTTGTCTCTACAGTTTGTGAATTTTTTTTAACAACAAGCGTTTGACCCATTTTTTTATCTTTTTTGGGATTGTATAATCCTGCATATGCTGTTTGTCCTATAAATCCTATAACAAGAAAACAAATTAATATCTTTTTTACCATATCCACCTCCTATTTTTTCATTATATACTTAATTTAGAAAATACATATTTTCCCCAATTTTCACCAAAATCATTATAACTTAATTGTAACCTTTTTTCAAAGACTTTTATAATATCTTTACCTTGCCCAAGATCTTCTAAAATATCTTTAACAGTTCCTGCTCCATATTTATCTACAAGAAAAGAAGCTAAAAGGAAAAATTCTCTGTATAAAAGATTAGCCCATGCCTGCCCCTTTATCTGTGAGTAATCAGATGGTAATTCATTGAAAGGAACAAATGTTCTTCTGTTAATATAATCTTTTAAAAAATATTTATCCATAGGAGAAACAAAACTTTCAGAATAGGTTGCTAACCCTTCGTTAAGCCACAAAGGTGCATTTGCTTTTGTTATATATCTAACAAGGGCGTGAGTATACTCATGATAAATGATCCTTCGTAAGAAATTTTTCGAGTATTTTTTCTCGGATAATGGTATACGTATTTTCCCGTCGAAAAAAGCCATTACCCAATAAGGAGCATCTCCCAATGATTTATCATAATCTTTTTCTGAATATAAAACAACAGTTAATTTCTCCTTAGGGAAAAGATCATAAAAAGAACCCACTCTTGAATATGCCTGCTCCAATATGATCTTAACATTGGAAAGACTGTTCACATCCACTTTTTCATCAGAAACAATAAGAAAATGCACGGTTTCTGTTTTTTTTGAATCTTTTTCTACTGGCACTTCTTTGCTTAATTTGTTTTTGAATTCTTTTAAACCTGGAAAGTTCGGATCTATCTTTTCAGATATTTCCAAATAATACGCTGCCTGCTTCATATCGTTGTTATCATAATAAAGCCCAATAAGATTTATAAGGGTATACATGTTCTCTGGCGCGTACTTAAGGGATTTCTCAAAATTATCAACAGCATTTATCGGCTGACCGTTTTTTTGGAATAGGAACCCATAGTTATTATAAGCGAGTGCTAAGTTGGTCTTGATCTTTTCATTATCAGGAGATTCCTGTAATGCTTTTTTGAAGTTATCAATGGCTAACCTATGTTTTTTTTCTGAAAGATATTCAACACCTTTTTGATTATATTCATAGGCTTTTTGGTCGTCTGCACCTACGTATGAAACATTTAAGCTTAAGAAAACACCAATTACAGTGAAAAAGCGGAACATAAAAACCCTTCAATGTTGTAATTTTCCATTACTATATCAACGATCTTCGCAGTATAAAAAACACTATTCCTTATATTTTATACTCTTAAGATGCAATTTATGTCCATCACTTTCTTTAGCAACAGTTTCCCCAATGGAAGCTGCATCATGCAAAGACAAACTTATTATTCTTTCCTGTACTATATTTTTATCTGCAAAATCAGGATTGATCTCAAGGCATTTACGATAATATTCTAATGATAAAAGAGGATTGTCCGAATAAATATCATATATCAAGGCCAGATTATAATTTGCATCAAAATCATCTGGGGTCAGCTCAAGTGCTCTGTTATATTCATTTATAGCGAGAGAATATTCTTTGTTTTTCAAAAAATGATTGGCTAAATTAAAATGCATCTTAGCCGTTTCTTTTACAAGAGAACTTATCTGCAATGACTTTATCTCATCTTTAAGAAAAGTTATTGTGTCATTGAGTTCCTGTACTTGTTTTTCTTTTTCTGCAAATTGCTCTTCATATGAAAGTAATTGCTTGGCTCCATTTTCACGTTCTTTTGCAAGATCCGCTCTAAGCTCTTGATTTTCTTTTGTGAATTTCTCTGCTTCCACTCTTTTACTTTCAGTAAGTTCTGAAACAGTCTCTTCTAATCTTGTTCTTGCACTAACAAGAAAACTTATCTGACTATCTTTCTCTGTTAAAGCAGAAGCCTCTTTTTCTTTGGTTTTACTGATCTGATCGATCTTGTTTCTGAGCATATCATTATCTGCAATAGAATCTTCCAAACTTCTCTGCAAGTTCACTATAAGTGCATTTTGCTTTTCTTTCTGTAAGATCATATTATCAGATACCTCTGTTATCTGGACATCCTCTTTTTCTTTTGTTTTTATCCCAGAATAAACATTAATAAATCCTATAATAAGTCCTGAAAAAGATAAAATGAAAACTAAAACCATCAAAAACATGCCTATTCCACCTTTTTTATCCCTTAAACTTCTTTTATTCATTATTGTTTTCCCCTGTATCAAGCTCAATGTTTATGTTTATATTATTATCCTGATTTTCTTCAATGCTTCCTTTATCAATCTGTTTTTCTGGAAGCGTTTCTTCCTGTTTTTTTGTATCATTTTCTAGTCTCACATGATCATTTTTCAATGCTTCGTTCTCCTGTTTAATAGCATCTATTTGTTTTTTTAAAGCATTTCTTTCTATCTCAAATCTTTTATTCATATCATCGATCACTTTATTGCTTTCGATTACCTCAGCTGCATCATTTTTCTCTATATTACGCATACCATACATTCCCTGTTTCAATTTATCCATACTGGAAACACTGATATTATCAATATCTGATGTTTTTTTTCGTTCGATCGCGATATTCTGCCTTTTGACCTTTTCCAGTTCTATTTGTACCTCTTCAAATTTTTGTTTATATTCTTTTTCTTTTTTCCTGAACGCCTGGGTCACTTCTTCTCTAACAGAATCTTCTGTCTTACGGATCTCCATAAGCTGTTTTCTCATAGAATCGTTTTCCATTTCTTTTTCCGCTTGTTGTCGATTGGCAGAACTCAGATCCAGTTTAAGTCTTTTGTTTTCATGCTCAACTTTATTGTTTTTTAAAACAAGAAAACAAAACAATCCACATATAAAGGTTAGCGATATAATGATAAGAAATATATACATATTTATATTTTGCCTGTGTTATTTATATTTATATTATACTGATTTTTCTCTATAATGCAAATTTTTATTTACAAAAGGATATTATAAAAGAAATAGAGTTCTTTAAGCTTTAACAAAGATCCCCATTTCATATGTTTCAGAAGAAATGGTTTTGCCTCTAACTCTGTCCAATGCTGAAATATATATCCTCATTGTATAAGACCCTTCCGGCAGAATGCCAATATAGAACCACAATTTAGAACTTATTTCTCCTGGCCATAAATTATACAATTTATATTTTTTGTCCAAAAGACGCAAAACAACTTCTTCCTTTGTTTCAAAGGATTGATCAACCATTGATGTTTGAGAACCGTCTGTTTTCTGTTTATCTTCTACTATTTTTACTATTTCACCTGAAACAGCAACTTCAGCATATGGATTAATAGGTTTGTTACCATCGTTTTTTAGACGAAAAACAACTTCAAAATATGATCCTGCTCTTAATGTGGGTTCAGGAAAGAACTCCACAAAAGAGAATTTTACATGCGGACCATCCTCAGCAAGACTATTGTGTGAAAAAAACAAATAAAATAAAACAAGTATAACAGCTAAAAAGTATTTACTCATATAACTCCTATCAGTGCGTAATTTCATTATATACCCTCATATAGTTTTCTACAACTTCTTTCCAACTATTCTTTTCTGCGATCAAACGTGACTGGATTCCCATTATCCTAATGTCTTCTTTTTTTTCTATGAAAATTTCCATGGTCTGTTGCAATTGTTCAATATCATTTTTCTCAACTACAAAACCATTATCTTTGATCAATTCCTTAGCTCCTCCTGTATTAGTCATAATGATAGGTAACCCACAAGCCATTGCTTCCAAAACAGCATTGCTCATCCCTTCATTCTCTGAAGGAAGAACGAACACATCATTCGATCTATATATTTGTTTAAGGGCACTGTGTTCAATATATCCTAAAAACTGAACTCTTTCGTTCACTCCCAATTCCTTAGATAATTTGATAAGTCTTTCTTTCTCGTTTCCAGATCCCACAATTGTCAGCAATGGTCTTGATCCATGCTTTATATTAGAAAAAGCCCTTAAAAGCGTTTCAATCCCTTTTCTTTTAATAAGCCTCGAAACACAAAGAAACTTCAAGCACTTGTTATCATTGAACACTACTTCATATTCATCTATATTTATCCCATTGGGTATAACCTTTATATCAGTTTTATTATCTGTTTTTTGGGCTAATTCTTTAAGTCCATGGGAATTGGCATAAACTCCCTTTGCTTTTCGCCATATGTTTTTGTTCAAAAACCTTAGAACAAATCTATCCAGCAATTCAAACCTTTTGTTATAAAAAGGCACATCTGTTCCCCTCAAAGAAACTATATACTCTATCCCTAATAACATTGCAATAAATCCACATGGAATACCAAAAAAAGCATGACACATATCATATTTGTTTTTTTTGATCATGTTTTTTGAGAAAAAGAATCCTTTTTTCATGAATTGTAAAATATCTTTAGAACTTTGAAAATGTATATCTCCTTTTTTCCCTATATCCAGAAGATATACATTGATATTGTCTCCTATTCTATGCTCCGTATATTTTCCCGATGATGAAGCAATGACATCAATAGAGATGTCTTTTAGATGCTTAAATTCTTGTAGCATGTAGTATAAAGCATTTCCAGCTCCTCCGCCTAGCGGGGGGTATTCATAATTCAGTATCAATATTTTTTTCACTTTTAAAACCCTTCTGCTTAAAATTTGGGACAGACACCTATTTTACTAACGTAAAATAAGTGTCAGTCCCTATTTTAAGCATGTAGTATAAAGCATTTCCAGCTCCTCCGCCTAGCGGGGGGTATTCATAATTCAGTATAAGTATCTTTTTCATAGTCGCTTCGCTCCAAGGTAAAAGCCTGCCTGCCGGCAGGCAGGAAAAAAGTAAAAAATCTAGTTATCATTGTGGAATCTTTTTTTGTAGGGGCGAAAAATTTTTCGCCCCTACACTAACCTCTTTCAGGAAGATCCATACTTTTACCTTTTATCTTTTTACTTTTTACTTAATTTCTTATATCTTTACATCTATCTTCTTATCAAGCATCCACCGATCATACCACATATTGAACATCATTATTGTCCAAAAAAGTCTTGCTGTATCTTTTGAATTATCATTTTGCATTTTCCTAATATAGCTGTTATCAAAAAGATCATGTCCTTCATAGTTCAATACATACTTATCAACAAAGGGTTTAAGTGGTTGATCTAAATATTTTTGGATAGGGATCCCGAAACCTTTTTTTCTTCTCCTGATTATTTCCTTAGGCAAGATGTGCTCAAAAGCTTTTTTTAGTATCCACTTACCACAATTTCCTTTTATCTTAAGGTTATCTTGTATGGAAAGACACATCTGGACAAAATTATGATCTAATAATGGCGGTCGTGTCTCTAAATTAACTGCCATAGCTGCTCTATCAACTTTAACAAGAATATCCCCTTCCAGATAATGCAGGATATCATAATGCTGTAAAGATATCAGTCCTTTTCTTTTGACAAAATTCTCTGTAGTATCATTAAAAAAAACTTTTTCTTTTAAAATAGCACTAAGATCCTTTCTGTCGATTTTCTCAACTAACCTTTCATAAAGTTTTAGATCTTCCATTTTCTCAACAGATAATATCTCGATTATTCTTTCGATCTCAAATTTTTTTAAAAAAAGACCTAAAAAACAAAAAACTTTTTTACATGCCCATTTGAGAGCATTCGGCATTGCATTTAACTTCTTCGCTATACTAAAGTATTGATATCTGTTATACCCGCCTAAAAGCTCATCTCCTCCATCACCTGAAATACAAACTGTAACATGTTCTCTTGCGAACCTACTGAGAAAATATGTAGGTAAACAAGATGGATCTGCCATTGGTTCATCATAACTCTCAACCAGAACAGGAATTATTCCAGGAACATCTTCGTCTTTCAAAAAAACTTCATGGTGTTCTGTCCCCATTTTTCTTGCGATCTGTTCTGCAAATTTACCTTCATCAAAATCCTGATCTTCGAATCTAACGGAAAATGTTTTCAGCCCTTTTCTTAACTGAGAAAAAACAGAAACTACTATACTCGAATCAACTCCTCCTGATAAAAAAGCTCCCACAGGTACATCGGCTGCAATTCTCTGTTCTACAGATCTTCTTATCATATCTCTAATATCATTTATCAATGATCTAATGTTTTGTTTCTCTTGCTGTTGAGGAAAACTCCAGTATCTTTTTTTTTCAAGTATTTTTTTTAAGGTAAGATCATACACCATACAATGTGCAGGCTCTAATTTGAAAACATTTTCAATAATAGATGCAGGAGCTGATATAGCTCTAAACCTAAAGTAATTCATAAAAGCAGTTTTATTTATCTGTTTTGGAATACTGGCTGAAAATATACCTTTTAATTCTGAAGCAAATACAAAAAAATCGTCAGATATATAGTAAAACAAAGGCAAAATACCCATTCTGTCTCTTGCAAGGAAAAACAAGTTTTGTTTTTTATCATATAAACAAAAAGCAAATTGTCCATTCAATTTTACAGGAAGGTCTTTGCCATACTCTTCATAACCATGGATCAAAACTTCTGTATCAGTATTAGAAGTAAAAGTGTGTCCTTTTGAAACAAGCTCATCTTTAAGCTGATGATAATTGAAGATCTCTCCATTAAAAACAACGTATAGACTTCCATCTTCATTTCTCATAGGCTGTTTACCATTCTCTGAAAGATCCAGAATACTAAGCCTTGTATGCCCTAAACTGACATTCTCATCAATGTAAACACCTTCCATATCAGGGCCTCTGTGATAAAGCATCTTGACCATATCTTTGATCATGTTTTTATCTTTTCTATTAATGCCTGCAATACCACACATATCTTCTTTTCTCCTATTGAATGATCTCCAAGAATCTCTGAGAAATATTCCTTATATCATTATTCTTCTTAACAAGATCCTTACTATTATTTGAGAGCACATTCCACAATGTTTCATCTTTCATAAGAAGCCCCAGTTTCTCATTCATTTTATTTGTCTTATTATCACACCAAAATCCGCATTTGCTTTTTTCAACAATAGAACCAGCCTCACAACTAAGAGCTATTATAGGGGTACCGTAGAGCATTGCTTGTATAAAAGAAAACGGGAAACCTTCAACTTCAGCAGTGTTTACAAGTATTTTAGCTCGTTCGTAATAGGAATGAACGTTTTTGAATTTTACATTCCTGTAAAGATCAAGATTAGTTAATATTTTTGCTCTTTTTTCTATATCATCTGAGAAAATACATTTTTCCCCTCCTAAGACCATAACAAACTTATATTGCGGATTTTGTTGTGCCAAAAAAAGAAAAAGTTCAGGTCTTTTCTCTTCTACTGCTCTTCCAACCCATAAAATTTCTCTGTCTTTTGTATATTCAGGTATATCAACATTGAGCCCGCTTTGCAAAATATAGATGTTATTCTTTATCCCTTTATCAAACAACCCTTGTTTTTGTTTATCATGCTGAACAATTATAATATTTGATATTTTCATTACTGAAAAAGAGAGCTTATATTGCATTTTTTTTAAATATCCGTAAGATGGCCCTGAGATCTCAATATCCGAAGCTACCATATAAACAAATTTCTTTCCTAACGCCCTTGATAGAACTGCTATTAGAAAAGAGAATGGTGTCAGTGTGCGCTGCACATATATATCTGCATTAACAAAAAAAAACTGTTTAAGGAATTTGAATATCTTGACAGGAAAATTGTCTTTAAATGAAAAAGCTTTGTAAAATGAAATATTGTTTATTGATTCATGCTCTTTTTGACCATAATCAGCAACGATAAAAGAAATATCAAGCTCTTGGTTTTTAGCCAATTCCTGTCCAAGAAATGATAATGCTACTTCAGCTCCTCCAAAACTCTCGGCTTCTTTACCAAAAAACAGGACCGATACTTTGGGAGAAAGAAAACAAATTTTTTTTTTGTTTTGGGAACAATTATTCTTCATCTATTACGTATGTTCCTTTGTTAAGGCTCTCATAATATGTTCGAATGTTAATTTCACCTAAAAGTCCCATTAAAATACATTGCATTCCAATAAAACCCAAAAATATAGCTAAATAGAAAAGAGGATTACCTGTCATATCAATACTTTTCATGAGTTTCATATATATTGTTACAATAAAGATAATAAAGCTAAAAACCATACCTACTAATCCAAAAGACCCGAAAAACTGCATAGGCCGGCCAGAATAACTAAGAAAAAACTTGACCGTAATAAGATCCAAAAGAACTGTCCATATACGAAAAATGCCATATTTGGATTTACCCTTTTTTCTAGGGTAATGCTTGACCTTGATCTCAAGAAGAGAAACTCCCATGCGAGCAGCAACAGCAGGTATAAATCTATGTAATTGTCCATACAATCTAATATTCTTTATTACCTTGCTTTTGTATGCTTTTAAAGTACACCCATAATCATGAAGGTTGACCCCTGTAAACCATGATATAAGTTTATTTGCAATGATTGAAGGTAATCTCCTGATAATAAAATTATCTTTTCTTTTTTCTCTCCAACCACTTACTATATCATACCCTTGATCTATTTTTTCAACAAGCAAGGGTATGTCTTGTGGGTCATTCTGAAGATCTGCATCTATTGTTATGACCATATCACCTATAGAAGCATCAAATCCTGCCATTATAGCTTGTGTTTGTCCATAGTTCTTTTTAAATTTTATTATCTTAAGATCTTTATTTGTTTGCTTTATCTGTTTTAATTGCTCATAAGAACCATCTCTGCTTCCATCATCAACAGCTATAATTTCATAAGAATAATTGTTCTCTGCCATAACTGAGGAAATACTGCTGATAAGTTCATCTATATTTTCTTTTTCATTATATATGGGGATTACAACTGATATCTTTTTCATTTCTTCTCCTATGTTTCCGGTTTAAGTAAAAAGGTAAAAGTAAAAAGTAAAAAATCTAGTTATCATTGTGGAATCTTTTCTTTTTTCTTTGTAGGGGCGTATTGCAATACGCCCCTACGAAAACCTTGTTCAGGACGTTCCGCCCTTTTACCTTTTTCCTTTTTACTTTTTCCTTATAGTAGACTAATGTTTCACGCTAGAACGGTTTCTTTAACAATGAAACTCTCGTAATAGCAGCATCTATGCCTATACTTGTGGACCAGATCATACAAATACTGCATATTAAAAGGATCAAAACTGTTCTGACTCTATGATCAGAAAAGATCTTTACTTTACCTATCATCCATCCTTTTCTTGTTTTCTCTAATATATAGCCTGATAAAACAGCCATAATAGGAAAAACAGGGAGAATTCTTCTATATTCATTGTTCTTTATTAAAAAAAGAAAAAATGTCAAAAGAATTATCCAAAGAAAAAGAATACCTGAAACTTCTTTTTCCTTAATAAAACATTTTATCTTCATGAAAAATTCTTTTAAAGATAAAAAATATAAACTTAGTAAAGGACATAAATATGTTAAACCAACTGTGAATAGAATATATCCTGGAGGCCTTGACCTTAATGCCTTGAACCATCCCGTCATATCATTAGCAAAACCTTCAGCAACTGAACCTGGAATATAAAGAGGATTTCCATAAATTTTGTATATTGTATAGAACCAATGCCCACACATTAAAAATAATCCTACTAAAAACAATAAAAATCTCGAATCAAAAATAAGCCCCATAAAAGATCCAAAAGACTTAACTCTTTTAACACCATTTAGTAGCAATAACAGGTATATCCCAAAAACAAGATAACCTCCTGTCTGTTTTGCAAGAACTGACACTCCGCAAGCTAATCCTGATAACAGAAAAAATATCTTTTTATCAGATCTAATGGCCTTAAAAAAAAGAATAACAGCTAAACACACAAAAAACGCAAGCATATCATCTGCCCATATTTTTTGTGAAGTCATAATATCTATAGGGTTTATAGCCATAAGAAAAGCAGCATATATACCTGCTTCCCTTGAAAATATGATATTTCCCAAAAGATAACTTAAAAAAACTAATCCTATGCTAAAAAATAAAGGAACAATAACTACCCAAAACTGACATTTTAAGAACATTTCTGGTCTTATTGTCTTTACATAAGTACCGAAAATACAATGAACTACCGTATACATTTCCTTATTAGGAGCAAAGATCTCATGTGAAAACATAAGCACCCCAGGAAACCCATATGGCTTATGATAAAATGGCTGGTCATAATATGTTATACCAGCCTGTTCTAGTGTTCTCAGCATTTGCCCTTTATCATTTGGATCATCTGAAATAACAGGATATACAATTCTTATGATCTTTTTAGGGTCAAAATCTATGAACCCAACATTAACACCTTGCAGATTAAAACCTTTTATTCCCTGTTTATCAAGTTTATCAGCAAGGCTTATATATTGACTCTGATCTCCAACCCAATGAGGCAACCAAAAAGTCGTACTTCGCAGCCAAAGCGCTGATAATAAAATAATTGTTAGAAGAAAGTAAAAAAAAATAGTTTTCTTTTTACTTTTTATTGAAGAAAACAGCTGTATTGGAAAAGTTAATTTCATGTATATCTTTGTTTTAGAACATTAATATAATTTTAATTATATTAACATATATAACAGTTAGGTTCAACACTAATTTCATAAGGCATAAGTATTGTGTATTGTGTAGTGTGTATTACACTATTACTCATTACTCTAGAAAAACACTTTTATAATCTTCTTTTAGCTCGCTACGCGCAAGCTCCTGTCACGTAGCTCAAGTCCAGTAGACACAGTACTCATGACACATTACGCATAACTCATTTCATACGTTTTTCTATAAGATCTGCTATCAATCCAATAGCAAATATTTGGAATGCTGCCATAACTAATATAACTGTTGTATCCTCAAAAACTTTTTCCATAAAAAATATACTATAAAGAAAAGTTCCTATCCCTGCAAAAAAAAGAATGCCTGACACAGGCAAAAAGATCTTTAAAGGATCAAAATAAAGAATAGTCCGTATGATCAATCTTATGAAATTGCTTGTATCACGTATAGGATGTATTTTAGAAACACCTTTTCTTTTAAAATATTCAATATCTATATATTTTACGCTATAATCATTTGTAAGCATTGCAAGGGTAATAGTTGTTGTAAATGAAAAACCATCAGGTAGAATGTTAAAATATTTCTCAGCAATTTCTTTTTTAAATCCTCTAAAACCCGAATTAACATCAGGTATTTTATGACCTGAGAGATAATTGGCTAGCATTCCTATGAATTTCTTTGCAGGTCTTCGCACTAAGGGAATTGCAACATTGCTACCTCTTCTGGCACCTACTATCATATCACATTTACCATTTAAAAGTTCTTCTGAGAATTCCGGAAGCTTTTCTATAGGATATGTCCCATCACAATCAGAGATGAATATGTATTCATATATAGCATTTTTTATGCCTTTTTTAAGGCTTGCGCCATAACCCTTATTCTTTTCATTACAAATAATCTTTATATTGTTTTGTTCTTTTATTCTTTCTAAGATCAAAGATGTCCTATCTGTTGATCCATCATTCACAATGATAATTTCATTATCAAAACTGACATTTGAAAACATTTTAAAACATCTATCAATTGTTTCTTCTAAGCTGTTTTCTTCATTGTACACTGGTATTATTAAGCTTATACCTTTCATGTTTCTCTCCTTTATTTGCGTCTATGCTTCATGAGTACTGTGTAATGAGTCTATTTAGGAAAATTGTATATTCAGTTTTCCACAGCAGACACAAGACGCACAGACACAGTTCTCATGACACAGGCCATGCTAACAACAACCTGTTAACTCTTCTCAGTCTCCCACAACTCATATATATCCATTTTCCCAAATCTATCTGCAGGCTCAAGTATCTTGCCTCCATAAGGTTTATAAACACCATTGGTATGCGGTATTGATATTATATTTCTGTTATCCTCAAATCCTAATTTTTGTGAACTGCCATCAAATCTAATATTCACACCAACAAATCTAGGTTCATATATATTTATCATCTGCTTTTTCATGTTCTTCACTTTACTTTCATCTCCTGCAGAAATGCATACAATTGAAGGTTCATTATAATACTCTCTTACAAATTGTCTTACATCTCTGGGATAAACTACCTTTAAGTAACAACTATAAAAGAACACAAAAGAAACGATGCATATCCCTGTGAAAATCACTAAAAATACTTTTCTGTATTTTATGATCTCATTTAACAAAAGAAATGTTGATATTAAAAAAATAAACACATATGGGTAATAATATTTTGCTCGTATGCCCATTTTCCCTGTGAAAAGAATCATCAGTATAACAAAAACATAATTTAATATCATACCTATGTAAAGGACCTTTAGTCTTTTAGGATATCCTGCTTTTGAAAAACATTTATACATGAACAAAAGTGATAGAACAAGTATTATCCCACCTGTTATTCCTTCTACACCAAGCATATATTTGAATATCCAAACTAATGAACCAGATGAAAAGACTTCATGAGATACCGGCAAAGCTTCATACATCTTTTCCATTTTTACACTATCTATAAAATATGGAGTAACAGTGAACTTTGATATTATCTCATAGATCGTAGGAACAGTGAGAAAAGACAATAAAAAAATACCACTATCTTTCAATCTTCTCTCGCTCAAACAAAAGATAACCAATATGATAAAAAAAGGCAAATAATAATATGCAGGATAATATGAAAAACCAAACCCTGTTAACAACCCGTATAAAAACAATTCTCTGTTCTTAAGATGCAGATGATCACCTGCTTGAAATATTTTGAGGAGAATAAATAAAAATATACATTCACAGAAATAATACGGTAAGATATGCCTTATTTCCATATAACTCGTATTTAGCATACTAAAACAAATAGCACCTAACATCGAAATAGCGCTGTTGCCGGTAAATGTCAATATCCAATTATATACCAACAAAACAAGCATTATACTTGCTATAACATTAAAAAAGCTTGGGATAAAATAAGTACGAAGATCATCTTTATCTGGTTTTGACAGATCTTTTCCTACATTCGGGTCCATAACACGCTGCATATAAGCTAAAGGAACTGAAAGAAGTATAAAGGATGGTCTATTATAAGAACGAAAAAAATCTGAAAATGCTCCTGTAAGATCTTTTTGTTCGAATTTATCAATAACTCCAAAAGCATATCTATACCTTATTTCATCTGGAAAATGCATGTGTCCTTTTGTAATAAGTGGCACACGTAAAATTAATAGAAGTAATACAAAAACAATAAGATATGCTCTATATCGATTACTTTGATCTGTAATATTTAACATATGATGTATATTAACACATAAAATTATTATATTCAAGTACAAGAGAAAACAAACATCAAATAAAGTTAAAAAAAAGTAGTTTGACTGGTTGAACTAGTTGGACTGGTTATACTGGTTTGCGAAACATTCTAAATTGAGTTGATAGGGGTTAGAGGTCAGCAAGGAGCGAAGCGACGAAGTCCACCGAATCTGAATGTGGAGCGTAGCGAAGCAACTAAGTTTAAAAGAAAGTTCGTATATAGTATGTCGTAGGTCGTATATCGTAGCGGAACGTCCTAAAAGAGTGAAAAAAAGAAGGTAGAAATATTTAATAAGCAATAATCTCGTGCTAAACTTTTAACGACCTACGACATAAGCACAACGCATAACTTATGATACATTAACGCGTAGCTTGTAGCGCGAATAAAGCATTGACAATACATCAAAAAGCAATTAACATAGTAAAATATTATATATACAAAAACTTGGAAAAAAAATGAAAAAGATAATTATATTAGTTTTTCTTATCTCATCTATACTGATAAATACCGTTATAGCAAAGCACAAGATATTTGATGGTACAAGCTGGTTGAATATCCCTGCTCAATTTCCTTCTGTAAAAAATACAGATCATATTAAGGATATTTACATACGTGCTTCTGAAGGAACAGCGTTTTTATCAGGAACACCGAATATTCTGTATAATACGCACACTAAGGATAATATAATATTAAGTATAAATCTCATATATGAGAACAAGAACAATACATTTTTACCTTTATATTATTCTCTAAATATTATAGGTATGCAGAAAAAAGGTGTGCCTACAGATCAAATTAATCTCTATATTTCACAGATAAAAAGGACTTTTAACTTATGAAAACAGATTCACCTTTTGATAAAATAATGAATTTAAAGATGATCATAAGTATTCTATCTGTTTTTTTGATATTAACAGTATTGATCACCATTAAAAAGGTCTCTTCTTCCCAAGATTATATGACTTATCTTAAAAAAGAGATAGGTCCTGACCTTCCAACAGAAGAACCTAAAACACAAACATCAACATTACCTTATTTAAATGGGTATGATTGGGATGATATTAATAAAATGAAAGCCTCCATATTTGAAAAAACATCATTTAAAATATCCATACTGCAAATTATAATAGAAACAAGTATGTTCCTTAAAAAACCTGTCGTAGAAGATATCTCAAAATTGGAGATTTACATTTCAGCGCTAGACACCTTTTATTCAAGTCCAGACAACCGTATGATCCCTGTGTTCTTCGCTATGAAAGTAATTGAAATGCAGCAACAGGCAATACCTGAAGAAAATGTAAGTGCTTATAGAAGTCTGTTACTTGAGAAATTCAACAAGCCAACAAAAAGTTGATCGCAATGAAAAAAATACTTTATATATTTTTTATACTTATATTATTTTTATGTTCTCCCAATGCTTTCGCTAAAAAAAGCTTTGATATCGACTTGGATAAACTTCTTTTTCCCAAAGGAATTCCTGTTCCCGAGAATACTGACTACTATCAACCTTATTTTGACTTTTTTGATGAGGTTTTCAGTGTTATGCAGCGAGAATACTACTTGCCTGTATCAGAGAAAGTTCTTAGTGATTTTAAACAATCATATTCCGAAACAATACTTTCAAGATTAAAGAACAAAGAAAAAATAGAAGAAAAAATAAAATATCTAGGGTCAGGCCTGCTTGTAAACAAGTTAAAGGAACCAAATGATATTTTTTCCGGGTTTTTCCCACCTAAAGAGTCAAAAGAGTTTAAAGAAGAAGTCCTTGGTTTTACCACTCAAGGTATAGGCATAACAGGCGAAAAAACTATCTACGGTTTTGTCATAAAAAGAGTAGAGCTTCGCTCAGATTCATACAAAAAAGGTATAAGGGCTCAGGATAGAATAATAAAGATAAACAATGCAGACGTACTTGCAATGTCCCAAGAACAGATTGAGGAAGCACTTCAAGCTCAAATGGGACAAAAAATATCTCTTGAACTCATTTCCTTTGAAAAAAGAGAACCTTATTCAGCTGAAGTTGAAGTAATAGAGTTTTTCAAGGAAACATTGTCTAGTATTCCTACCGGTATTGCAGGAATGTACTACATTAAAATAAATCAGTTCAACAAAGCAACGGGAGCAGATTTCCAAAGAGTCCTTTATTATTACATGACCCAAAAAATGGATCGTCTTATTATTGATCTTAGAGGTAATGGCGGAGGACCTCCTCTTGCTGCACAAGAAATCGCTAATATGTTCTTCCCTATAGGAACTGATCTTTTCTATTTTAAAAAGAAAAATTACCCAGAGATCATGCTTAAAGCAATGTTCTCTCCTTTTCATTATAATGGCGAAGTAGCCATATTAATTGATAAAAAATCAGCCAGTGCTTCTGAACTTTTTGCAGGAACGATGCGCGAACATAACAGAGCTATTCTTATTGGGCAAGAAGATAGTGCAGGAAAAACATTCCTGAAAAGCATGTTCAATCTTAGCGATGGTTCTATGCTTATGCTTGTAACCTCTCCTGCTTATCTTTTTAGCGGCACAACCTTCAGTTTTAGCGGACTTGAACCTGATTTTCTTGTTCCTGAAGATGTGGAATTATTCCCTTTTGTTTACAAATGCTTTAAGGAATATTATGGTAAATAGAAAGTATCTTTATATATTAAGTACTATTGTCATTTGTTTTTTATCTTTTTATTACAGATACATCCCTTTTCTTTATTTTCAAAAGGAAAAGATACAACAGCTTGCTCAAGATAATGTAATGAACCAGCTGTATCAGGCAGTTTCCAAACAGATCTCTGAGAACTTTCCAGATCAATCTGATCAGGAAAAACAGCAAATGATAAATAAAGCCATAAATCAAGTTATTACAACTAAAAGATCAGATATTAAACAAAAGGTGCTGGATCACTATGCCCATTATAAAAAAACTGGTTTTCAAAGACCGGATTATCTGATAGCTGCTGATTCATATTATTACCTTGGTCTTGTAAAAAAACTCATCAAATATGGGAAATTCAGTGATAATATCAAAAACGGAGAATATTTCAACCCTCTTATGATGGCTCCAAAAGGACATTTGTATTTATTCGATCTTCATCCATATGTTAGTTTTTTTACTTATAAAATATTGCATATATTTCGCAATGATCTTTCTTTGATAAACACACTGGCTTTTACCTCTCCTATACTTGTTATTTTAACACTTTTGATATTCTTATACTATCTATATACAGAAAAGACATCTCCTTTTTGTGCTTTTGTCACTGCACTTCTGTTCAGTTTCGCTCCAATGTATTTTCAAAGAAGCTTATATGGCTGGTTTGATACAGATCCATACAATTGCCTTTTTCCTATTGTCATAATTATTCTTACAATAGCTATGTACTCACAAAAAAAGACCATCCTGCAACGGTCCGTTTATTGCCTTGTTAATGCCATTATTATGAGCTTATACACTTTTTTCTGGAGCGGCTGGACATATGTTTTAGCATGTTTTATGTTAATTTTTATTTTGCTTATATTAATGAATTTATACAAAAAAAACTTTCTTGAAATAAAGAGATCGTCTTTTTTGTTTTTTGGAACTATTTTTTTGAGTTTTATGTTCATCTGTCTGTTCAAAGGATATCATGGCCTTATGTTATCTTTAGAGAACACCTACTCTAGATTACTTAAGTTTTCACAAACAAATTTCAAATTGTGGCCTGATGCCTTTATCACCGTCGGAGAACTTAAAAAGATCTCTCTGCAGAAAATGGCTGTTCTTGCAGGAGGACGGATATTTGCTTTAGTATCTTTGTTCTCGATTCCATATCTTTTTATCAAATACACAAATGAGAATAAACACAAGATCATTATACTATTCTCTTTCTTTTTAGTTCCTTTTTTTATGACAAAAAATGCCGAACGTTTTTCGATATTGCTTACTGTCCCACTTTGCTTTTTGTTTGCATATGTTTTTGATCATTTACTTAAAACAGCAGGTAAAAAACTTAAACTAACTGTATATTGTTTTCTTTCTTTCTTACTTTTGTCCTCTTTACTCTCAACTTATGCTATTGCAAGAAAAGAACAGCCTGTTATTTACAATGAGACTTGGAACAATGTAATGGAATACATAAAGCAAAACACCCCGCAAAATGCCATTATCAATACTTGGTGGTCCCCTGGACATTTTATAACATCAATGGCCGAACGCGGTGCAGTAATTGATGGAGCTACACTTGAACAGCCATCAGGTTATTGGATATCTAAGGCACTTTTATCCCCTGATGAAAGAGAATCTTTAGGTATCTTAAGGATGCTTGATGTTTCAGGGAACTCGGCAGTATCTCTTTTAGAGGATAATGGTTTATCTTTATCTGAAGCCGTTGATCATTTAAGTGAATTATTTGTGCTTTCGCCTGAAAAAGGAGAGTTCGTAATAAAGAAAATGTTAACCGAAAAAGATGCTGACGCATTATACGATTGTCTTTATTCAACTCCCTCTTCTTCTTATTTACTTATATATAATGGGCTGGTAGAAAGTGCTATAGGGATCAAATTTATGGGTGCTTGGGATTTTAAAAAAGCCGAATCTTTCAACTCATTAATAAAAAAAGACCCAGGAAAAGCAAACGATATCATGAAATATAATTTTGATGATAATTATATTAGACTTTTATGGGATTTTTCAGGATACCCTACATATTATGAAGATCCATCTTATATGGAGTCTATAATTGAGAATAAAATATATTTTTCAAATGGGCTTATTCTTGACACATCAAATATGACTTTCACTTTTTCAGGAAAGAAAAAAGGATTTGAAAGAACTGTTAAAAAACTTATTTACTTAAAGAACGATGAGATCATTGAAAAGAGCTTTAATCAAAACGGAAAGATCTCCATATTATTATTTCAAAACGAGAAAGGTAATGGCAATATAATTGCAGAAAATTCTATTATAGAAAGCCTTCTTTTTAAACTGTATTTCTTCCAAGGAAGGGGCTTAACACACTTCAAACTTGTTAAACACAGCATTAGTCGGGATAAAAACACTGATATTTATTTATTTGAAATATTGTGGAATAAATAATATTGGTTGGACTGGTTGTACTGGTTTAACTGGTTAGTAGAAAGTTCAAAGAAACAAAATCCCCATCTCTACTTTAAATCTTGTAGGGGCGAAAATTTTTTCGCCCCTAATAATTATTTGGTCCTTTTGAAAAAGGAATTGAACACTTTAAGTATATAGTTAATATCCCTATCCGAAATCCCAGGATAAACTCCAATAAAAAAAGAATTGCGCATAACAAGATCAGTATTTGAAAGAGAACCTTTTACTTTGTGCTTAATATCTGAAAAAGCTGGCTGTCTTAAAATG
>JAQVOV010000097.1 GCA_028702395.1 Candidatus Omnitrophota bacterium | reverse complement strand
ACTCACTCTATTCGTTGCACTTGCTGCTGCAAATCCTATTCTTAAAGGTCCTAATATATCTGTTCCTGCTCCGTCATAATTTGCAAGTCCGTTACCTGTTGTCATTGCTGTTTCATATTTCTCACCAGGACTTTGAACATCTCCTTCTGCCTGTGTAACATCAGTTGTTCCCCATGCACATTCATCTGCTAATGATGTCTCAGGTCCTCTGCATACTTTTTCAAACTCAAGTTCTGTCATTGGCCTAAGTCCGGCCCAGTCAGCATATGCGCAACCGTCCATCCAGCTAAGGTAATTACATGCTATCCACTCCCCATCCGTTGACTCGTCAAATGTACTGGCTTCATTGTAATCACATCCAAACGTAATAGGCTCAGTTGTGCCATTTCCTGTTGCCGGACATTTTATACCATTTCTATACTCCATACTGCTATTATTTGCCATTACATAGATATTTGTTATTGCATCTGTTGAAACATCTGTAAATGTTCGTTTATTCTGCTGGTCACGTGTTAATGTATTCAGAAAATCCCTATACTGCCCCTGTGATATTTCATATTTCATGCAATAGAAAGCGTCATATCCTTTGGGAAAGGTTGAAGGTAAATTCGTTGATGTACTATCATTAAAATCATCTGCTGTAGCCATACCTGTTGCATTGTTGTTACCAAGACTTCCTGCTCCACCGCCGCCAAGTGTCAATGCACCTTCACTAGTAATTTGAAAAACAGCTCCGGTTATTCCGGCTTCAAACTGGCCATAATCTGCCTGCGTATCACCTACATAAAAATTTCCGCTAGGTATATATGTCATTTCAATCCCAAACACTTTTATCTCATCTATTACAGCATCTGCATCAAGTCCACCTGCATCCCAGTCCCACACAAGCTCAACATCAGTTACACTTGTTGTTCCTGCCCCTGTATTACTTCGCTGAATAAATGCACCTACTTTGTCACTCGGCACAATTATATCTATCTCTGTACCTGTGCCTCTGTCAAAACCGCTCGGGTTTGTACCTGCAGTTTTAAGATTTGCATGATACCATTTCCCGTCACTGTTAAGTTTATACTTAACAAAAACCCATACTGCATCATAGTTCCTGCTCCCACGCCAAGAGTTCTCCCAGCTTATGTCAAACTGTATAGTTGATGTCTTGTTCGCTTTGTCTTTACTGACTATTTCAACGTTGTCGATAGTTAAATTGTTTGCATAAGCAGAACTAGAAACCAGAAACCAGAGACCAGAAACCAGAATTGTTAAAAGAAGTGTTTTTTTCATGAGATATCCTCTTTTTATTCATTATGAATTAAGCATTTTGCATTATGCGTAAATCGTTAGACGTTAAGCGATAGTCATTAAGCGTAATGTTAATTGGACTCTATATCCCGGTATTTGCCGTCCTATGGCCGGCAAAACCGGGGTGACAGTTTATAAGCCCTATTAACCTTCTTGCTTCTAACCCCCATTAACCCTATCACTCTTCTCTCTGCTCGCTGCGCGAAGCTCGTGTCGCGTAATGTCTGTCCCACACGGTTTTTCCCTTTTCTTCGTAGGGGCGTATTGCAATACGCCCCTACAAAAACCTCTTTCAGGACCAACCACACTTTTACCTTTTATCCGCCAAAATTTATTAAAATTTTGGCGAGATCTCGCCATCTTTGATGGCGGACCTTTTTACTTTTCACTTATTTCTTAACAAGTTTCGCATAAAACCAAGTCGGCTGAGGCGCAAAATTGCCCCCAACTTTAAAAACATCAGTTTCTTCTACTGTAAAGCGTTCATCGAATTTAGACATATTTTCTTTGTACCAAGATTCTGTTTTCATATGTTTGCCCTGATCAAGAGCTATAAGGGATCTAATATACCAAGGATCTTTTCCAGGCCTACGTATTGTATCAAATATATACAATGCTCCGCCAGGCTTTAGAACATAACAAAGTTCTTTCATGACTTTGTTAATAAGATCTTCCGGAAGATGATGTCCTGTGCAGGCAAAAAGTACATGATCAAAAAAATTTTCTTCAAAAGGTTTGTTAAAAATATCATCTGCTATGAATTTTGCATTTGGAAAGTCAGCATATTTTTGCTTAGCAAATTCTATTAAGGTTTTATCTATATCCAACCCATAATATTCCATATCCTTAAAGCCTAAGAAAGCATTCCCGTCTGAACATCCAAAATCAAGGATCTTGCCGGGTTTATCCATAACAGCTCTATACATTTGCTGTTTTTTCTCGTCACAACCAAATATTTTTTGAGCTATATCCCACATCTTAGGATTTTTCAATATTTTTGATACTAAGTCCATGATCTCCTTTATACCGTTTTCAAGATAAAAAATAAAAGGCGAGAAATAAAAATCTTGTTATCCTTGTGGAATCTTTTCTTCTTTCTTTGTAGGGGCGTATTGCAATACGCCCCTACGAAAACCCTTTTCAGGACCTTCCACCCTTTTATCTTTATTCTTTTATCTTTTATCTTATTTCCTGTTCACCCTCTTCATCCGCCTCAAGCTCGATCCCCTGCTGCTGACGCATATCATCAAGTTTTTGTAAAGGTCTATCAAGTTCTCTTGTTCTGACACCTTTTAATTGATCAAAATCATTTTTTGCTTTATCTAAAGATCTTTCTACATCCGACATTTTTTGTACGAACATTTCCCATTTCTTTTTAAATGTGCCAAGAAGAGCCATTATTTTGCTTGATGTTTTTTCCAAAGCAAAATTATCAATTGCCTGACGGATAACTGCAAGAATAGCAAAAATAGTTATAGGTGAACATAAGAGCACCTTTTTCTTAAGGCTTTCGTCTATGATAGATGTATCTTGTTGTTGTATAAAGGTGTATATCTGTTCATTTGGGATAAATAAAAGCACATAATCAAGCGTATTTTGCTTAGTGTTAATATAGTCTCGGGTAGTAACTTCGTTAAGTTTAAGTTTTATATCTTTAAAAAAAGTCTTTTTATACTCTTCTTTTTCACTGTCCATATCAGCATTCAGGAACTTTATATAATTGTCTAAAGGAAATTTTACATCCATATTAAGTTTCATGTCATTCGGCAGCAGAAATGTGTAGTCAGGTCTTGATCCTGCACCATCTATAGTGGCTTGTTTAAGATAATTTATTTTTTCAACAAATCCGGCAAGTCTCAAAACATCTTCAGCCATACGTTCACCCCATTGCCCTCTTGTTTTGGAACTTGCAAGTGCTTCTTTTAAAGAATTAGTGGTATTTCTTAATGATTCTGTTTGTTTAGATGCTTCCTCAAGATGTTGGGTAAGTTTTCCGAATTTGTTTTCTCTGTCTTTTTCAAAGTCTTTAACAAGGGTAGACACAAGTTTAAGCTCTTCTGACATTTTGTGCAGTTGCTGATCAATGAGCTCTTTTTTAGAATCAAGCTGTTTTGCCCCTCTATCTACTTGTGAATCAAGTCTTTCTTTGGCAAGGTCATGGAATTTGGCAAGTGCTTCCAATGAAAGATTCCCGAATGCACTACGCATTTTCTCTTCTGTTTCTTTAAGTATTTCTCCTGCAATATCTTTAGCTTGTTGAGTATGTGTTTTTTTAAAAAAATATGCTCCAACAAATCCTATTACAAGCCCCAGAAAAAAAACAACTATATATAACGCCATATCCATAAGAATCCCCCTTATATTATTATGTTTTGATTATATCATAATATATTTAAAAACTGAAATATTTTTCCTTTTACCATATTTTTTCCCACTGGCCCTTTGTACGGGTCTGCCCTGTACTTTGTGCAGGACAGCCCTGCACAAGAAATTTATGTGTGAAAGTTCTCTTGTAGGCTTGTACGGGTCTGCCCTGCACAAAGTACAGGGCAGACCCGTACAAGGTATGGTATAATGGGCTTATGGCAAAATACTCATCTTTATATATACATGTTCCCTTTTGCAAAACAAAGTGCGATTACTGTGCTTTTTATTCATATACTAATGCCAGCAATAAAGATCATGACCTTTTTTTTAAAAAACTCATATCAGACCTTCTTGCAAACAAAAAAAAGTGTTCTACATTGCAAAGTATATTCATTGGAGGAGGGACTCCAACTCTTTTACCAGACAAATATATGAAAAGGCTGTTTGAAGTTATAAAAGAAAACTTCCTTTTGTCAGAAAATATTGAGGTCACTATTGAAGCAAACCCTGAAACACTTACAGATAACAAGATATCTTTTTTGGGGTCTTTGCCGATAAATCGTATAAGCATAGGTATTCAAAGTTTTTCAAAAGATCACAGACAAACTATCGGACGTAAAAGCAGTGTCTCCAACATCAAAAACAAACTCACAAAACTTAGAAAAACAGGTATTAAAAATATAAACATAGACCTTATATACGGCATACCCGGTCAAAGTATAGATGATTGGAAACGCGATCTTAAAAAAGCCTCTAAACTTCCTATTAAACATCTATCTGCGTATGAATTGACCCTGGAAGAATCCTCTAAGTTGTCAAAAAATAAAGACCTTACGATACCCGATGAAAAAGACATAACAAAAATGTGGAAGATCACAAATACTTTTTTTTATAAAGGAACAAAAATAAAACGTTATGAAATATCTAATTATGCTAAAAAAGGATATGAATGCCTTCACAATTGTTCTTTTTGGGAAGGTGCTACATATTTAGGACTAGGCCCTTCGGCAGTATCTTTCGACGGAAAAAGAAGGATTAAAGAACCTGAAAATTTCACAGAATGGCTAAATAATAAAAAAAGACAAATAGAATTTGTCTCCAAAGATAAAAGAACCAAAGAACTTTTCATGCTTAATTTGAGAACTACAAAAGGAATAGATATGAAAAAGTTCTATGCTAAAACCGGCATCAATGTCCTTGAAAAGTTCAAAACTCAATTAACAGAGTTCAAGGATCACAACCTTTTAAAATTAACAAACTCTCACTTAGTGCCTACAAGAAAAGGGTTACTGCTTTCTGATCATATTGCTAAGGAAATATTATAACAATTATTTTCTTTGGCCTACTTTAAAAGACTGACTTACTTCCCTACTTTTCCTGCTGCCGCTAGCTACTAATCTTACTGTCATAGTATAACCTTGATCCGGTTGAAACATGGATCCATCCAAATAAACTTCCCGTGTTCTGGTCTTTACTTGTTCAGAGTATATAAGGTATTCTTCATATGGATAGTACCCTTTATAGACCCTAAAATCAATATATGCTTTAGCTCCATAAGAACCCTGTCCAGGGATTTTCCACTTAAATTCTACACGTCCTTCTTTGTCAGGTATAGCAAGCTCGGATCTTGGTTCAAGAATAGTTGGTGCCCCTGTATTTTTAGAACGACCTGAAACACCTGACCGTGCATATGTATCTGTGGCCAGAAGCCAGAGGCCAGAAACAAGAAGAAACACAATTAACAAAATTTTTGTTTTTTTCATATGTTTTCCTCCCTTCATATTTCTTCTTTGTGTGCGTTATTTGCGTATAAAAAGATAGTTCTAAGAACATTTTTCCATAACACCTCGTTCTTATCAGCTTTTCTGGCGGTCGGGACGACCGCCCCTACAAAACCTCGTTCAGAACAATCTAATCTTTTCTTTTAAGCTTTTAGGGCAGGCGTGGGAGCCTGCCCCTACAAACTCTATTCAGAACGTTCCACTCTTCTCGCTGCGCGTAGCGCGAAGCTCGTTACTCGTGGCTCGTAATCATGTCCCAATACTACGAGTTCCTCCTGAACTTCTTACCCCTTCTCCTCGTTCATATTTCCAAGCATTTCCTCTTTCTTCCGAGACCCTTTGTTGCTGACTACTATATTTTTCTCCTCCCTGGATCATTGTTGTTTGATCCAAAACAGGCCTTATAGTAGGTCTATCTTCTAACCCTGTGTCTGATCTTTGTCCCAATTGTCCTCTTTGATACTTTTTGTATATTTGCGCAGCTTCTTCTTGCTTCAATTGTTCCTGTTGTTGCTGCTCTGTAAGGACCTGTTCTATCATTTCTTTATGAGCACTTTCTATCTCT
>JAQVOV010000096.1 GCA_028702395.1 Candidatus Omnitrophota bacterium | reverse complement strand
ATAGGCGTATTATATACAAATATTAGTTGATTAAACGAAGGAGCAAGTGGGATACGTCCCGCTTTTTTTATTCTATGGAAAAGATAATAGACCAAATAACACAAATTGTAAACAAAGTGGTAGGGGAAACTGAAGCTATTGTTTACGATATATCATATAAAAAAGAAGGAAGTCAAAAGGTCCTTAGAGTTCTACTTGATAAACAAAATGGTATCAGCATGGATGACTGTGCAACAGTAAACAAAAAAACTGGAGAGATCCTTGAAAATGAAGAGCTTATTGATGAACCTTATATTATAGAAGTGAATTCTGCAGGTCTTGATAGACCGCTTAATAACAGAGTACACTATGAAATGGCAATTGGCAAAGATGTTGAAATTAAACTTTTTGCTCCAATTGAAGGGCGAAAGACTTTTATAGGTAAGTTACTTGGACTTACTGATACTTATATAATTGTTGAAGATGATAAAGGTGTATCATTTAAATTGGAGTTTGAGAAAATATCTAAGGCGAAACTGTATTTTAAATGATAGTGTGTGTTATCTGTAATGTGTTTTTGTGTAGTGGAAGAGTTCTTTTACACAGACAGGTAACAGATACCAGATAACAATAAAAATGGAGAAAAAATGAACAATGAACTTTTAAACATAATAGATACTCTTGAAAGAGAAAAGGGCGTAGAAAAAGAGGTTCTGTTCCAGGCAATTGAAGCAGCATTGATAAGTGCAGCAAAAAAAGTCCTTGGTCAGGATAAAGAAGATATCACTTCTACTATGGATAGAGAAACAGGTGAAATAAAGATCTTTTGTCAGGGGAAAGAAGTTAACTCCAGTAATTTTGGACGTATTTCCGCACAGACAGCCAAACAGGTAATTATACAGAAAATAAGAGAGGCTGAAAGGTCTGTTATTTTAAATGAATATGAAGGTAAGGTAAGTACAATAGTCGCCGGGTCTGTACATAGATTTGATAAAGGCAATATTATTGTTGATTTTGGCAAGACAGAAGGTGTGTTACCAAAAATGGAACAGATACAAAAAGAGAGATATAAACAGGGCGAAAGAGTAAGAGCCTATATATTGGAAGTTAGTGACAGTTCTCATGGCCCACAAATAATTTTATCAAGAAGAGCGGCAGAATTCGTTATAAAACTTTTTGAATTAGAGGTCCCTGAAATAATCGAAGGTATTGTTGAGATAAGAGGTATTTCAAGAGAACCAGGTGAAAGAACAAAAATGGCAGTTTTTTCAAAAGATGATAAGATCGATCCTGTAGGTTCATGTGTTGGTGTTAGAGGTGCCAGAGTAAAAGATATCGTAAGAGAACTTAGAGGCGAACGTATAGATATAATAAGATGGTCTGATGATTTCGAAACATATGTGAAAAATATTTTTAGTCCGATAGAGATAAAAAAGATGAATATTGACAGAGAAAAAAAGAAAATGGAAGTAATTGTTGATGATGAATTTCTTTCAATAGGTATAGGTAAACATGGACAAAATATAAGACTTGTATCAAAACTTCTTGATTGGGAAGTTGATATAAGAGGCGAAAAACAAATACAGGATGAGATAGACGGGAAAACTACTGATAATAAGCCTGCTAAAAAGGCTTCTAAGAAAAAAGACAACGAAGAAGTAGCCGAAGAAGCAACAGAGGATGTTGTAGCTGAAGCAGCAGAAGAAGCCGTAGGGGAAACAACAGAAGAAGTAACAGAGGACGCAGTAGAAGAAAAAGCAACAGAAGATGCGCAGGACGAGAACAAAGAAGAAAAAGAATAAACTAAGAGAGAAGCGTGGATTTTCAAAAAGAAAATTTTATAATGATATTTAGATTTTTATCTTTTATCTTTTGTCTTTTATCTTAACATTCTATTAAGGAGAGATAATGTCTATAAGAGTACACAAGCTTGCAAGTGAATTGGAAATGTCCAGTAAAGACCTTGTTGATATGCTAAAGAAACTAGGTGTTGAAGTAAAAGGTCATATGAGTACTGTTGACGAAGAAACTGTAAAGCTTGTTAAGGAAAAAGTTTCAGGCAGTTCTGAGCAAGAGGTCAGAAGTCAGAAATCAGAGCCTTGCCTGCCGGCAGGCAGTGTCAGAGAAGAACCTCTAGGGACAAAAAAAATAAAGGCAGAGCTTGCTAAGGAAAAGACTAAGAAAGTAGAACAACCTAAGGTAATTGAAAAATCGAAAGTAGTGGAACAGCCAAAAGTAGTTGAAAAACCTAAAGTAGTAGAGCAGCCTAAAGTCGTGGAACAGTCAAAACCAGTTGAAAAACCTAAAGCAGTAGAACAGCCTAAAATAGTGATACAACCTAAAGAAGAAAAGCCTATTCCAGTAAAAACAGAGAATGTAATAGAAGTGGATTTTCCTATAACAGTTAAAGAGTTATGTGAAAAAATAAATAAAAAAACAAGCGAAGTAATGTCTTTTCTTATCAAAAAAGGTGTTTTCGCTACAATAAATCAAAATCTTGATGAAGAAACAGCATTCACTATTTGCGCAGAATATTCAATAAATCTTCAGAAAACAAAGTCTTTAGAACAGCAGTTCTTAGAAGAAGAACATTCAAAAGAAGATCATGGACATACTATAACTCGCAGCCCAGTAGTTACTTTTATGGGACATGTTGATCATGGTAAAACATCTTTACTTGATTATATAAGAAAAACTAAAGTTACAGAAAAAGAAAAAGGCGGGATAACACAGCACATTGGCGCATATACTGTAACCAATAAAAAAGGTTCTGTGACATTTCTTGATACCCCAGGTCATGCTGCTTTTACAGCTATGAGAGCAAGAGGAGCTAATGCGACTGATATAGTTGTTCTTGTTGTTGCTGCAGATGATGGGGTCATGCCTCAGACAAGAGAAGCAATTGATCATGCAAGAGCAGCAGGAGTACCTATTGTTGTTGCAATAAACAAATGCGATCTGCCTGGTATAAAGATGGATAGAATTAAAATGCAGCTTAATGAATTAGGTTTAATGCCTGAAGATTGGGGTGGAAAAACAATAATGCTTCCTGTTTCAGCAAAAACAGGGCAAGGTATTGATGAGTTATTGGATATGCTTGTTTTAGAAGCTGAAATGCTTGAGCTTAAGGCAAACCCTGATATTAGAGCAAGAGGTGTTGTTATTGAAGCTAAATTGTGTCAGGGAAAAGGTGTGACAACTACTTTACTTGTAAAAAACGGGACATTAAGAGTTGGAGATATAATCTTAAGCGGACTTTATTATGGCAGAGTTAAAGCAATGACAGATCATCGAGGAAAAAGGATCATGTTCGCACCGCCATCAACACCTGTTGAAATACTTGGACTTCAAGGAGTGCCTGAAGCAGGGGATGATTTTTTTATTGTAAAAGATGAAAAAAAAGCAAAGACCCTTTCAGAGCTTAAACAAAGACAAAAAAAGGATGACGGCCTTCATAGAAAAGCAAGGATAACATTAGAGAATTTCCATGATCATTTAGAAGAAGATGGTATAAAAGAACTTAACATAATAATTAAAGCAGATGTTCAAGGTTCGTTAGAAGCTATAGAAAAATCTTTGGAAATGCTTGATACAAAAGATGTAAAAGTGAAGATCATTCATGCGGATGTTGGTAACATAAATGAAAATGATATTATGCTGGCAATGGTAACAAGTGCAGTTGTTATAGGGTTTCATGTTAAGATCGCTCCAAAAGCTGATGATGTAGCAAAAAGAGAAGATATAGAGGTTAAGAAATATGATATTATATATGAACTAATAGATGATGTGCAGGCTGGCATGGAAGGGTTATTAGAACCAATACAAAAAGAAGTCGTGCAAGGGTGTGCTAAGATCCAGCAGGTTTTCAAAGTAAGTAAAATTGGTGTTATAGCAGGATGTATAGTTACAAAAGGCAAAATTGCAAGGGCTCATTTGGGAAAGATCAAACGTAATGGGGAGGAACTTTTTAAAGGTAAAATAAAATCTTTAAAAAGGTTTAAAGATGATGCAAGAGATGTAACTGATGGTATGGAATGCGGGATAGCTTTGGAAGGTTTTTCAAAGTATGAAGAAGGCGATATCATAGAGAGTTATATTATAGAAAAAACTGCCCGTAGATTAAACAAAAAATAAATAAGCTTAAGGAAAAAGGAAAAAGGTAAAAGGTAAAAGAGTGGAAGGTTCTGAATAATTTTTTTAAAGAAGAAGCATCAATGATAATTTAGATTTTTTCCTTTTTACTTTTAACTTTTTACTTGGAGCGACGCGACAATGAAAAAACGAATATTAAGCGGAATGAGACCTACCGGGAAACTTCATTTGGGACATTTGGTAGGTGCAATAGATAACTGGATAAAACTTCAGGATGAGTATGACTGTTATTATATGATCGCAGATTGGCATGCTCTTATGAGTGAGTATGCATCACCTGAAAATATCAAAGAAAATATTTTTGAATGTGCAGTTGACTGGTTAAGCTGCGGACTTGATCCTGAAAGATCTAGTATTTTTATTCAATCTGATGTTTCCCAGCATTTGGATCTTTACATGGCATTATCTTGCCTTACACCTTTGTCCTGGCTTGAAAGATGCCCCACATATAAAGAACAGCTAAGAGAAGTAACTACCAGGGATCTTACAACATATGCATTTTTAGGTTATCCTGTTCTGCAAGCTGCAGATATTCTTCTTTATAAAGCAAATGTTGTTCCTGTTGGAGTGGATCAGTCTTCACATTTAGAATTAACACGTGAGATAGTAAGAAGATTTCACCATATTTATAAAAAAGAGATATTTCCTGAACCTGAAACATTGCTTACACATGCACCGAAACTTTTAGGGTTGGATTCAAGGAAAATGAGTAAGTCCTATGATAATTTCATAGCACTGTCTGAAACAGATGAAGATATTGTTTCAAAAGTTAAACAAATGATAACAGATCCTGCAAGGATACAAAAAACTGATCCTGGACATCCGGATATATGTAACGTATTTTCTTATTACAAGGTTTTTGCTTCAAAAGAAGTACACGAGTTAGAGGAAAAGTGTAAAGCAGGAGAGATCGGATGTATGCAGTGCAAAAAACATCTTGCTGAGATTATAATAGAAAGATTGAGACCAATAAGACAAAAAAGAGAAAAGCTTATTAAAGATAAGAAGTTTGTGATGGATGTTTTAGGCAAGGGTAAGCAAAAAGCACAAGATACAGCAAAGCAGACTATGAAGGAAGTTAGGGAGTTGATAGGTTTTTTGGGTTAATAGAGAATTTCAAAGTAAAAAGGAAAAAGGTCCGCCATCATAGATGGCGAGATCTCGCCAAAATTTTAATAAATTTTGGCGGATAAAAGGTAAAAGTAATTAGTGTCAGTGTCTGTGTCAGTGGTGGATCCTTCTAAAAGAGGTAAAAAAAACATATTTAGGACGTTCCTTTGCAGACACAGAAACAGACACAGACACTAAAAATGAGCTAAAGATAAGATTCCACAATGATAACAGATTTTTTACTTTTTACTTTTGCCTTTTTACTTAAACCATAGGGTAACTGAAGATGACTTACAAAGTAAATTTACCGATATTTGAAGGGCCGCTGGATCTCTTACTTTTTCTTATTAAAAAAGATGAAGTGGATATTTATGATATCCCAATTGCAAAAATAACAGCTGAGTATTTGGAGTATTTAGACATGCTGCAAAAACTGGACCTTAGTATAGCTGGCGAATTTTTGGTCATGGCTGCCACTTTAATGCATATTAAAAGCAAGATGCTTTTACCCAAACCGCCTGTTGAAGAGGAAACTATTGAAGAAGATCCCAGAGCAGAACTTGTACAGAGATTAATAGAGTATAAAAAATTCAAAGAAGCAGCAACATCTTTAGTTGATATGGAAAACATCCGCAAACAAGTTTCTCCAAGACGAGCTAAACCTGATCTTGACAATATCATGATAGAGGATTATTCTTTTGATGATGGCGAACAGGCAAATATATTTTCTTTAATAACAGCATTTGTAAAAGTAGTAAAGAACTTTTCTCATGAAGATGTCCATAAAGTTGTTGAGGATGAGTATACTGTAAG
>JAQVOV010000095.1 GCA_028702395.1 Candidatus Omnitrophota bacterium | reverse complement strand
ATACTCAAGCTCGCGGCTCGCTACGCGCGACGCGTAGCTCGGTCCAGTCTTCCACAGCAGACACATGACTCATTAACGCAAGACTCAAGACACACTAGTCATGACTCACTTAAACACATGTCCTGTCTGTATAGCCCAAAACAGAAGATCAATTTGATCCATTGGAATACCAATATCCAAAGAAAAACTTTTCATTTTTTTTTCAATATCATAATATTGTTTTCTGGAAATGGTCTTAGGTATAGATGCTATCACATCGTATTTTTTTAGATTGTTAAGAATATGAACATCTAATATTGCAATATTTTTTCCGTAACCGATATTACGCAAAAAATGACTGGCTTCTTTTAATCCTATTCCTTTTACATTTCTGACTATTTCTTCCCTTGTTGCATGAATATCTGTAGGGTCTATAATATCTTTAATCTTTATCTTTCCGTTTTTCATGAACCTTTGTCTTGCATGAAGCAGATATTTTGTTTTATTATTTGGAAACCGGACCTTTTGCAGATGTTTTCGTATTATAGCCTCAGAACCTTTATAAAGGATCTGTTTTTCATGCATACTTTTAATGGCCATATCAGCATATACTGCTTTTGATTGCGGCGTGAGAATACAAAAACATAACTCTTCAAAAACAGCATCGTCATTTTTTGTCAAGAACAACGAAAACTCTTTAAGTCTTGAAAGTATTTTCATTTTTAAAGAACTATACGACTTTAAAATATCCTTGTATTTTTCTGGCATAATTATTTTGTAGTTGATAGATATCTAAACGCTCCAAGAAGCGCTTTCGATCCTTCTCCGGCAGCAATTATGATCTGTTTTTCAGGAACAGTAGTAACATCTCCTGCAGCAAATATCCCAGGGATATTCGTACGATTATATTCATCTACAACTATTTCTCCTTTTTCATTCTTTTTTAAAATTACTCCAAACTCAGAATTCGGAATAAGTCCGACTTCTATAAAAACACCCTCTACTTTTATCTCTTTTTTTTCTTTTTCATGCTCTATGACTATTTTTTTCACAAAAGCATCACCCTCTATACTTTTAACATTACTATTGTTCAAAACAGTTACCTTTTCATTATTGAGTATTTTTTCTGTAAGCAGATTATCACCTGAAACAGAGTTAGTATTATTTATTATATATATCTTTTTCGCTATCTTGACAAGCTGCATAGCTGCATCTAAAGCAGAGTTTCCTCCTCCTACAATTGCAACATCCTTATCTTTAAAAATAGGCCCATCACATATAGCACAATAAAAGACACCTTTATTTCTGTATTCATTTTCCCCTGGAACACCTAACTTACGAGATTTTTTTCCTGATGCAACAATGACAGTTTTCGCTAAATACGTACCTTTGCTAGACCTTATCTTCACTATATTACCTTCTTTTTCTATTGCCTCTACTATTTCGTTCTCCCGCAAATTGATATTATATGATTTAAGATGCTTCTCGAATATAGTAACAAGTTCAGCGCCGGAAACATACTGAAAACCTGTGTAGTTCTCAACATCGCTGCTCCATAATGTTTGTCCTCCAATGTTTTCTGTTATGATAAAAAAATCCAGCTGTTGTCTTGCAGCATATACTGCAGATGTTATTCCGGCAGGTCCTGCTCCTATTATTATCAGATCATATACGTGTGGATCGTCTGGCATGTTGTTCCTATGTATTATCTTTAAGTAAAAAGGCAAAAGTAAAAAGTAAAAAATCTAGTTTCCATTGTGGAATCTTCTCAATCAAAAGTTCTTTCAGGATCTTCCACACTTTTACCTTTTACCTTTTTACTTTTACTTGTGATCTCTCAATAATCTACACTTTAAGTGTCTCTTCTATCTTCTCTTTATCAAACCCTACAATTATAGAACCGTCTATATCAATGACCGGGACTCCCATTTGACCTGATTTTTGGACCATTTCTTCTCCCTTAGAAGTATTTGATGCAACATCTATATATTCTATATCAATATTCTTGTTAGAAAAATATTCTTTCGCTCTTGTACAATATGGACAAGTAGGCGTTCCATAAACTATTATTTTTGACATGTTGCCTCCTTCGTTTTTTTTATTTTTCATGAAAACATTTTCTCTTTTTGATCTCTCAATTTTTTTTCGTGTACCTTTTCCTGCTCGATCAATTTATCTATAAGATGTCTACTATCTTCGTGCATGATCTTTTTGATATTCTCATAAAAATCAACAGATTGCCTTTCAAAATCAATTCCAATATCTATTGCTTCAATAGCATCTTTTATATTCTTAAATACTATCTTGAAGAAATTCTCTTTATTGAATATGTGATTAGAAGCGATTTTATTGAAATACAAAAAATACTCTTCTGGATATGCTTGTTCAGGACTATATTTTTTAACCTTATCTAATATTTCAGTAAAATCAACGATATGCTGGTTTTCATCTTCGGAAAGTTTTTTAAATATTTCTGTTACCCTTTTATCCGTGAAATTTGAGGAGACTTTCTCATAAAATTCTTTGCCGTTCTTCTCTATCGCAACAGCAAATTCAACAACATCTATTATAGTCTGTAATTCTTTCATTTTATCTCCTTTGCGTGAGTCAATGTGTATTGTGTCTTGAGTACTGTGTCTATGCGTCGTGAGTCTAGGTGTCATGAGTATTCTGAGGAAAAACTAAAAATCAGAATTCCGCAGCAGACACAGTACTCTTTACCCTTTACACATTACTCATTAATAATTATTACAAAGCACCTCGTAATAACTTTTAGGATGAAAACATGCCGGACATACTTCAGGAGCTTCTGAACCTGCATGGATATATCCACAGTTCCTGCATTTCCATTTTGTAGCATCTTTTTTCTTGAAAACTTCCTTGTTCTTAATATTTTCTATAAGCTTTCTGTATCTTGATTCATGTTCAACTTCAACTTTAGCTATGTTTTCAAATTGTTGAGCGATCTCTTCAAAACCTTCTTCTCTGGCAATGTCACCTGCTTGTTTGTAAAGAACTGTCCATTCCAAATGTTCTCCTCCTGCAGCTGATTCTAGATTTTCCATAGTAGAGCTTATAATACCGGCAGGATATGTTGCCTTTATCTCAACCTCTCCTCCTTCTAAAAACTTAAAAAATCTTTTTGCATGTTCTTTTTCATTATCTGCAGTTTCAAGGAATATTGCAGATATTTGTTCGTATCCTTCTTTTTTTGCAACACTTGCGAAATATGTATATCTGTTCCTAGCCTGTGATTCTCCGGCAAAAGATGCCAATAAATTTTTTTCTGTCCTTGTTCCTTTGATCGACTTTCCCATATTTTCTCCTTTTTTTGTGCTTCGTGCTGCGAGCTTCGCGCCTCGCGTCAGCTAATGAAAACCAGATAGAAAACACATGGTTTGTGCTTTAACTTAATAACAGTTTTCATTAAGAGCTCGAAGCTCGTGTCGCGCAGCTCGTTGCTCATTTACATTATTATTTTCTTTAACTCCATTATGTTATCAATAAAAAAATCCGGTTTTTCAAGCAAAAGGTCTTCTTTAGAACCAAGCCCATATGAAACCGCACAAGTATATACTCCTGCATTCTTTCCTGATTGGATATCGATATCCATATCTCCTATCATCATGGCTTTATTTTTCTTTATCTTAAAAAATTCCAAAGCGTTTTCAATAGCCAAAGGACTTGGCTTAACTTTTTCAATAGCATCTACACCGCTTACAAAATCAAAGAACTGATATAATCCTGTATTTTTCAATGTTGACATCACAAATCCATGAGATCTGTTAGTAACAACACCTTTTTTTTTGTGTTTAAAAAAAGTCAGCACTTCTCTTACTCCGTCATAAATAATTGCATTTCTGTCCTTTTGATCTTCAAGAGCCTGGGAGAATGCACTTTTAAGTTTTTCTAAACAAGCTGGTGTTGCATGCTTTACCATACACCCCATAAAGGCATCTATGCCATTTCCTACACAACCGATGATCTGGGATTTGGATTGTTTTTCATACCCGAATTTCTCTAAAGTGATATTAGCGGCCATTGCAATATCTTCAGAAGAATCAAGAATGGTTCCATCAATATCAAAAAGCAGTAGATCAATGTTCATAACGTATCCTCGTGTCTTATATCATTGTGTACCGTGTATTGACTCATGACACATAGACACATGACTCATGACTCATGACACATAACGCATTACTCCTTCTCAAAACTCTCTTTACCAACTCCACACTCTGGACAAACCCAATCTTCTGGTAGATCCACGAAAGTTGTCCCTGGCTGGACCCCATTTTCAGGATCACCAACTTCAGGATCATAAATATATCCGCAAACTGTGCATCTGTACTTATCCATTATTACCTCCATGTTTTTTCTTCCATGTTTATACTTGTTGTGCGTTAGACGTTAAACGTAATGTTTCTTGGGGCTCTGGATCCCGGTATTTGCCTAACGGCAAAACCGGGATGACAGCATATAAGCCTTATTACACTTCTGGCTTCTGGCTACTGGCCTCTGGTTTCGAATCCCTATCAACCCTCGTTTAGGACGTTCAACACTTTTTACTTTTACTTTTTTCCTTTTTACTTAAAATGCACTTAAACTCTCTGATCAACTAGTCAAACAATTGGATATCTTATCCTTAAAATCTCCCAGCTCTTTTTCAAAAGGAATATATTTATATTTTAAACCTTTAATTGGAATATTAAAACCTATTTTTTCAAAAACATCCTCTATTATACCAACACTTTGCCCTCCCCATCCATAAGAACCAAAAGCTATTGCTGTACGATTCTTTGGAGCAAGACCCTGCAAGTATACTAAAAAAGCACCAACTGTAGGCAATACTCCATTGTTAAGTGTTGGAGACCCCACAAAAATATATTTTGCAGATAATATCTCAGTAATAATATCTGAAATATGGCAATGTTTAAGGTCCATCATTCTATATGATATTGAGTTTTCTTCTAAAACATCTTTCGCACTATAAGCCATTTTTTTGGTTGAACCCCACATGCTATCATAAACTATAACTGCTTTTTTTTCAGTTTCATTAGATGCCCATTTTTTATATTTTTCTACTATTTTGGGAACATTTTTTCTCCATATTATCCCATGACTAGGAGCTATCATATCTATATCTAAAGTGTTTAATATTTCAAGCGCTTTTAGTACCTGTTCTCCAAAAGGAAGAACTATATTTGCATAATATTTTGCTGCTTCTTCCATAAGCACATCAAAGCCCAATTGATCATCAAACCTTTGAGAACTTGCAATATGCTGCCCAAAAGCATCATTTGGCAGAAGAAGTTTTTCTTCGGGGATATATGTGACCATAGAATCAGGCCAGTGTACCATTGGACATAATACAAAATCAAGATTTCGAGAACCTATGCTTATACTATCACCTGTCTTAACAACCTTAAAATCCCAATCCTCTTTATAATGTGCTTTTAACCCTTTTTCTCCATTTGGAGAAGTAATAATAGCTGCTTTTTTTGCAATATTTTTTATCATTGGCAAAGACCCCGAATGATCCATCTCTACATGATTTGAAACTATATAATCTATTTTTTCAGGGTCTATTATTTTTCTGATATTGGATAGCATTTCATCATAAAGATAATGTTTAACAGTATCAACTAAAACTATTTTTTCATCTACTATCAAATATGCATTATAAGTAGATCCTCTTTGGGTGAGATATCCATGGAAATCCCTAAGATCCCAGTCAATTCCACCTACCCAGTATATCCCTTTTTTGAGTTCTGTAACCATTTGTTCTCCTTTATAGCATTTAGAAACCAGAGACCAGAAAGTTAAAGATACATTTTCTGGTCTCTGGTTTCTGGCCACTGGCCTCTATTCCTACTAACTCGCTTAGTATCCCATGAAATTTTCACTGATGATCTTATCAGTTTGAACACACAACCCCTCTGTGAGCATTTTTTTTAATGATGCGACCATAGCAGGAGGACCACACAAATAAAAAGTTCTATCTTTTATATCTTGAAGATTTTCTGTAACAAAATTTTCACAAATAGTACCTTTTATACCGCACCATTGTTTGTCTACATCTTCTACATCTGTAAGAACATTGACTATCCT
>JAQVOV010000094.1 GCA_028702395.1 Candidatus Omnitrophota bacterium | reverse complement strand
AAAGTCCTGATTCTACAACTGCCCCTATATCCTTTTCATCATATACTCTCCCGCCATAATTGATCCTTGTTTTTTTAGGAGCATTTTCCTTGCGCAGCAAATATAATTCTTTGACCTTATCTTTTATCTGATCATATATCTTCTTTTCTTTATTCATTTTTCCCTCAATAGTCTGTTCAAGGTAAAAGTAAAAAGGTAAAAGTAAAAAATCTAGAATATCATTGTGGAATCTTATTAAAAACCCTGTGTACCATTCTTTTGCCACGAGCTACGCGTCTCGAGCTACGCGCTAATAGACCGTCCTAAATAAGCTTATAATAAACCTTTTTTTAGAACCATCATTAAGTTCGTAGCTCGCGGCTCGCTGCGCGTGGCTCATTTCAGGACGATCCACCCTTTTACCTTTTACCTTTTGCCTTTTTCCTTTTTACTTAGCTTTCTATTAAATAAACTCGCCCTATACCATTCTGCGGTTTTACCCAACCCTTGGCTTATATTGCATGATGGTTTCCATTTTAACATTTTCCGTGCTTTTTTCGAATTTAGATATTGCGCTCTTATTTCACATTTAGCATTATTCAATATCTCTATTTTACTTATATCAGCTTTACATGTTTTAAAAATAAGTTCTGTTATTTTTTTAACAGACAACGGCTTTTCGTTACTTATATTAAAAGCTTCACCTTGTATTTTTTTCAAATGCAATAGTTTCGCGGCTTTTAAATATGCCATAACAACATCTTCAACATAAATATAATCTCTTACGAACTTACCATCACTTCTTATTTTGAACACTTTGCCAGTTAAAGCGCAAACAATTGCATCAGGCACAATACGTGACATGTGATAATCCCCTGGTCCATAAATATTCCCACAACGCATTATACAGACATTAAGTCCATAAGTTTTAGCATACATATTTGCAACAATATCCGTACAACTTTTTGAAGCATCATACGGATAAGTCCCATTTAAAGGAGTTACATTCTCAATATAAGGGAGTTCTTTTGAGTCCCCATAGGCTTTGTCACTTGACGCTATTATTAGAGCTTTAACGGCTTTGTTTTGTCTTGTGCTTTCGAGAATATTCCAAGTACCTTCTACATTGGATTTCAGTGTCTTGATAGGATCTGCTAAAGCTTCTCCAACTATTGCTTGTGCTCCAAGATGAAAAATAATTTCAGGGTTTTCTCTTTTAATAATATCATTGAGTTTTTGACCTTTAGAAAGATCACATAAATATCCTTTTATTTTATTCCTATCATTAGTGCTTAAAATATTGCCTTTTCTAGATCTTACTATATCTATGCCTACAACCTTACAATCAATATCAATAAGCTTTTTTGCAAGCCATGCTCCTAAAAAACCTTCATGCCCCGTAATGAGGACTTTTTTATTCTTATAAAATTTTTTCATAAAACTTCACCTCTAACATCTTTAGCTATCAGCCTTTGGCTATCAGCTATCAGCTTTTTGAAGGTCCTAAAAAAAGTTTTAAAACTACTATTTAGAACGTTCATCGGCTAAAGGCTAATAGCTGAAAGCTGAAGGCTTTATCCTATCAATATGCATTTTCCAGAGTACTTTTCCATTCACTTTTTAAACATTTTCCTCGATTTTCACTTATCCATGGAGCTTTTCCTGTAGAGAACAAAGTATTTAAAAAAACATGATCTCTTGGTGTATCCATACAATGCCAAAAACCTTTGTGTTCATACAACCTAACCTGATCATTTTTTACAAGATCCTCAACTGGTTCTCGTTCAAAAATACAGGTCTCATCTTCTTTAAGATATCCGAAAATACCCTTATTAACAACAAAAAAACCACCACTTGTAAGATTTGCAGAATGGACAGGTTTTTCAGCAAATTTCTCAACTATATCACCCTTTACTAAAACTTCGCCAAATCTGGATTTATAAGTAGGATATACACCTGTTACTGAAGCAATTTTACCATGTTTTTTATGAAAATCAAGAAGTTGGCATATGTTGATATCACTTACTGCATCTCCATATGTTAAAAGAAAAGTATCTCCTTTTATATGACCCTCTATTTTTTTAATTCTAGCACCTGTTTCAGAGTTAAGTCCTGTATCCACAAGTGTCACATTCCAATTAGGCAGATCATTTGATAAATGTTTTATTTTCCCTGTAGCAGTATTGACCAAACAATCTCCGTTCAATCCTCCAAAGTTCAAAAAGTATTCTCTTATTACATCTCCATGATAGCCAAGACAAATAATAAAATCATTGAACCCGAAAGATGAATATATTTGCATGATATGATAAAGAATAGGTTTTGAGCCAATAGATACCATTGGTTTTGGCCTGTATTCTGTTTCTTTTTCGAGACGTGTTCCACGACCACCGCAAAGAATAACAACCTGCATTTATTACCCCCTTATCTATTAGAAACCAGTGACCAGTAACCAGAACAGTTTATAGACTGTTTTATCTTTAAATCAATTAATTCTGGTCTCTGGTTTCTGGTTTCTGGTCTCTATCTTTAAATCAATTAATAAAACAAATTATAACATATAATGTTTCTAATAACAATAATTGTTGTTAAGAGTTAAATGGGTCATGTGTAATGTGTCTTGTGTCCTGTGTCTTTTAAATCTTATATCTTATTTATCAACCACTTTCAGAACCTTCCACCACGGCATGCAACCTAAGATATAGCTGCCTTACCGTCAGACAGTCGACAAGCAGGGATCTCGAATCCTTTAAACCGTTTACTATTAAATTTTTTCGTACAAGATCCCGGTATTTTTCTTCGAAAAAACCGGGATGACAATCACCAAACCCTATTTACTGTCCTGGTTTCTGTTCATCCGCCAAAATTTTATTAAAATTTTGGCGAGATCTCGCCATCTATGATGGCGGACTGGTCTATGGTTTCTACACCTTATCAAAACCACGTTAAGAACATTCCACCCTTTTTCCTTTTACCTTTTTACTTTTTCCTTGAAACCCCTATCAAGCCTAAAACTAAAACAAATATATACAAAACAAGCTGTAAAACAAATATAATAAACCCATAATGCTATTTTATATACTGTAGGGGAATAAATGAATTCCACAACATGTTCTCCTTCGTTTATTTTTATTGCTTTAAAACAAATATTGCTTTTAAAAACTTTTGTTTTTACCCCATCGATCCTGGATAACCACTGATCATCATACGAATCACTTAAATAAAGCCATCCCTCATTTGGCGCATATATATTCATTGATATATAATTAGAATTATACGTTATAATATCATATCTAAAGCCTTCTGGATCTGTGCTATATTGGGTTTGACCGGATAAACTATCCTCAATATACAAAAGACCGCTTTTGGGTTCTTCTAAAAAGGCTTTAATTGCGTTACCCTTTTTTACATGTACTGCTTTTGTGTAAAATTGCACTAGGTCACGATCTATACCCATAAAACCTTTCAATATCTTTCTTTGACTATCTGTTGTGTTTTTATCGTCGTAAATTTCGAGTAATTCCCGGTATTGTTTCATTTGCAAAATAGTGAATTCATCTCTATGCCATCTGTTGTAAATATAATCAATGAAAACATTTACAGAAACTTTATTCAAAAGCATATTATGCATAACAAGCTCTTTATTGAATATAGGCTCTTGTTCTATCTTTTCTATCTGTGCTTTATTGAAACTAGAATGGACCAAGATCTGAAGATCCGTCAGCACATTTGTAAGCTGTTTTATTTTTTCAATGTTCTGTTCATCAGTTTTTCTGTTTTTAAGGTTTTCTTTTTCGATCAATATCAATGCTCTATATGCTGGCAACATTTTTGGGACATCTTTAAATTGAAAGTAGAAATCTTGATTAGCAAAAAGGTAAAACTCGACAAGATATAGTATATCAAAAAAAACCTCTTTTTGTTCATTGCTAAAATTATCAAAATTTCCTATTCCCCAATTGATAAAAGAATTAATTGTATTTTGTGAGGATTCTTGATAAAAAATAAAATTCTCTGTATCCTTTGCGTTTTCATGCAGTTGATAAATGTTCATGCTCATATCATCGTTCAAGTATGAAGGTATTGTAGCAGGATCAAAAGAGGTTCTTGTTTTATGAAGAATGGGCTTATAATATCTTATGTAACCTGTTGTCACAAGTTTTTCTTGCCTTTTAAGATCATTGGCATTGATATTATAGGAAAATCCTGTTATTTCTTGTTTAGGAGTATCCATAGTAACATATCCAAATGTTGTCTGAGAATAAAAGAATAATTCAACACAGCAAATAATGAACAATGCTCCAAAAATCTGCTTTTTTCTGGAAGTTCCTCTAGCAAGATCCATAATACTGTCTAACCCCAATCCAACAAAATATAAAAGACAAACAATAAATATACCTGAAAAAATGAAAGTGTGCCTTAACATACTTATAAACGGAAAGACTTTACCCAAGATCCTTAAAACAATGCCACTACTGCCGCCTAACATAATGAACATTATCAATATCATAAGAACGAACATATTCGTTCTCCATTTGTCTTTTCCTTTTATTAAACCAAATATCGCTATGAATAACGCTAATACACCTATATGCAAAAAGCCTTCTGAAAGATTCTTGGTTTTTTGAAAATATTCTTTTCCTGCTGTTTTGTAGTATATCAATCCTGCAAAGTCCCAAACAGTTGAAGAAATACCACCTTTACCATTTATGAAATCCACATCTTTTTGCGTTGTTGTTTTTTCCCTGGCAAGTGGGAAATATTTGTTTTTCTCAATATATATACTTAAAAGCTGCAAGGAAAAACAGATTATAATGCAAAAGAACAAGAACACTGAAATGATCTTTTTCCGGCTTTTAAAAAAAGAAATTATCTCGTCAAACCTATTTAAAAACAAGCTAAGTGTCAATATCATAATAGTTATGACAAGAACTATCCCTTGGTACCCTGTTAATGAAAGCCCTGTAAAAAATGCAAAAAAAATGCTGTTTTTGATATTTTTATCTGTTATATATCTCATGAAAAACAATATTGCCCATGGACAGAACATAACAGAATGCAAGATCCCTATCTGCCTTAAAGAAGAAAAAGTTATAGAGCAGAATAATGAAATAACAAGCACAAAAAAAGGTGTTTCCTTATATTTAGTGCTGTCTTTAACAAGTAAATAAAGACCGAAATTAAAGAACAATAGCTTTAAAAAAAACATCCAATGATACAGCTTAAACAGCTCTATTGAAAAGATCTTGCTGAGAAATATCAATAATAATACAATAGGATTCAATACATAAATGAGAGATAGGTCCGGATAAAAAGGCTGCCCGCAATAATCATATGGATCCCAGAAAGGAAAGATCCCATGCTGGATGTTTTGGGCAAAATACTGGAATATCCCATAAAACCATATGCTATCATGTGATAGCATACGTGAAAAATTCAATAAAAGATCCTTAAAACAAAAAATAAACACTGCAACAATAAAAACGATTATAAAAAACTCTGTTTTCCTGTTAATATTTAAAGGGGATTGTTTCATGAATTCATTTTATCATAAAGTGAATCTGTTCTCACCTATTATTTTAGATTATCACTTCTTTGGGGTTAGTTATTTGTTAGTTGATATTGGTTCTTGACATTTTTTTTCAGTAAAAGCACGGCACGCCGTGCTACTACAAGATCTTGTTTAGGAAGTTCCACAGCTGATAGCTGAAAGCTGACAGCTAATAGCTATTCATGCTACATCTCTATACTCATGATCTTGCCTTTTTCATAAGCAAGTAAAAAAGCCCCTACAATAACAGGGTCAAATTGTGTGCCAAGACCTGCTTTAAGTTCTGAAATAGCATCTTTTGTATCCATTTTCCTTCTATAAGGTCTATCAGAAGTTATTGCATCAAAAACATCACAAACAGAAATTATTCTAGCTACTATAGGGATATCAGAACCTTTAAGACCTTCAGGATATCCAGTACCGTCAAACCTCTCATGATGGGATTTTACTTCTCTGGAAACATCCTCAAGTTCCCGTATTGGAGTCAATATTGAAGCTCCTATAACAGGATGTTCTTTGACCTTTGAATATTCTTCTTCTGTCAATCTACCCGGCTTATTTAAAATATGATCAGGACACCC
>JAQVOV010000093.1 GCA_028702395.1 Candidatus Omnitrophota bacterium | reverse complement strand
AAAACAGGCGGCAAATGCATTTTAACCACCCCTGCCAAATGGACAGAAAATCTGCTAAAGATCATGGCTGTGATTGGATTAGTGAGTAAAGAGGAAATAACAGAGCACAAACCTTTGCTTAGCACAAAAGAGATAATGGATAAAATTGATCTCAAAAAACAATTTCAGGCAAAATACGGCTATTTTGAGCTTTTTCTGAACAGGTGGTTTGTTCTGACAAAGATCTAGAGCATGGGCAGTCAAGCGCCTTGCACAAAAGGTCATAAGAGCAAATATCGGGTAGTGGTAATCTTGCATTGACAAAAAAGTGTAAGTATGATATATTCTTGTCACTATTTAGACAAGAAAGGAGATCCAAGTGGGAAGAAAGACAAGATTTCAAGTAAAACAAAGACAATCTGTAAAAAGAAAGAAACGTAGAGATAAGATCACAAAAGCTGGCGGAAACCCAAATGATTATTATGCAGATGGTTTTTGCATAGCAAGTCTTAATAAATAAAAAGGTGTAATATGTTCATAGGTGCGATACTTATTATATCAGGTGTTTTTATAGCGATATTTCCTGAGCTTTTATCATTAATTGTAGCAAGTATGCTTATAATAGTAGGATTGACCATGTGTACTGTCAGTTACAGAATGAAAAAGTCAAGGGATTCGCAAAGCAACGTTACCGGTTTTTTTACTAAATTTTAAGGATCTGTCATAAGTTCGGGACAGATCTTTTTAATGGCATATGAGTGAAATTGATTTTCAATATCAAGGAGATACGGTGAAAGACGAAACAGATATTTTCATGAAGCTGTTAAAGGCTCAAAATTTAAAGCTTACTAAACAAAGAAAATATGTACTGGATACTTTTTTAAAGACAGAAAAGCATGTTTCTGTTGATGATATGTATGATATTGTTAAAAAAGCACAGCCGCAGTTAGGATATGCAACGGTTTTCAGGACTTTAAAACTTTTATGCCAATGTGGCTTAGCTACACCTGTGTATTTTGGTGATAAACGTATAAGATATGAACATAAGTATGGGCATAAGAAACATATACATTTAATTTGCAGAGAATGCGGAAGTATTATAGAAAGTGTTTCGGCTGATATTGAAAATATAAAAAATAAGATGTGTAAGAGCAATAATTTTATTGCGGATAGTTATAGTGTTGATATATTCGGAATTTGTAAAAAATGTATGAAAAAGAGTTAATAGGACTTAGTAACTAGAGACTAGTCACTAGTCACTAGTCTCTAGTCACTAAATATAAAGGATTTTGATGAAAAAGACTTTGATAGAACTCAAAACAGGGCATGAGGCAAAAGTTATTGAAATTCTTGGAGGGGAGCATTGTCAGGCAAGACTTAGCAGTATGGGATTGGTTGTTGATAAGAATGTTAAAAAGCTTAGCTCTCATTTCTTTAAAGGCCCTCAAACTGTAGAAGTAGGAAAAACCAGATTGGCTATCGGATATAACATGGCTAAGAAGATCATTGTTCAGGAGTAAGCGCAGAGAAAATAGAAGGATACGTAAAACTTTTAATTAAATTGTTTAATTTGAATATCATGTAGGGGCAATTCATGAATTGCCCCTACAAAAAACATGGAAGAACATGAAAAACAAACGAATACTTTTAATGGGAAATCCCAATGTCGGAAAAAGTGCTGTTTTTTCCAGAATTTCAGGAGTAAAGGTCAATATTTCTAATTATCCTGGTTCAACAGTTGAATTTTTAGAAGGGAAAGTCAAGGTTGACAATAATGATGTTCCAATAATAGATGTACCAGGAACATATTCTTTAAAACCAACGTCAACAGCAGAAGAAGTTGCTGTTAATATGATAAATAATGAGAGTATTATAGTTAATGTAATTGATTCTACAAACCTTGAAAGAAATCTTTTTCTTACACTTCAAATACTCGAATTAGGTCTTCCAACAATTATTGTTTTAAACATTTGGGATGAAACGAAACATAAAGGCATTACTATAGATATTCCTAAACTGGAAAAGATATTAGGCGTGCCTGTTGTTGCTACATGCGGTATTAGCGGAGAAGGGATAAAAGAACTTGTAGAAAAAGTCCCTTTTGCTAGAACATCTGCGCGTATAAAGAAAATGAATGAACATAAAATATGGGAAGAAATAGGGCGGATAATAAATGATGTTCAAGAATTGACCCATAGACATCATACATTACTTGAAAGGATAGAAGACCTAAGTATTCAACCCGTATCAGGACTTTTTATAGCGGCAATTGTTCTATATGTTTCATTCATGATCATAAGAACAATTGGAGAAGGTGCTATTAATTTTGTATTTGATCCATTGTTTGAAAAAGTATGGATGCCAGTTGTTCTTAAAATAAACTCACTATTTGCTGATGGATCATTTTTGCAGCATTTTTTTATAGGAAATATTATCGATGGGAAAATAGATCTTGGGATGTCTTTTGGGATACTTACAACAGGTATATATATTCCTATAGCAGCTGTTTTACCTTATATTTTAAGTTTTTATCTTGTTTTAGGAATATTGGAAGATCTTGGATATTTACCAAGACTTGCAGTTCTAATGGATAATCTTATGCATAAATTAGGGCTGCATGGGTATGCTATTATTCCTTTTATACTTGGTTTGGGATGTAATGTGCCTGGTGCAATGGCTATACGTGGGTTAGAAGGAAAAAGAGAAAAGTTCATTGCAGCAACGCTTATGGCAACAGCTGTTCCTTGTATGGCGCAAATCGCTATGATAATTGGACTGCTAGGAGAAAGAGGAGGGCAGTATTTGGCAATTGTTTTCGGTACTCTTTTTATAGTGCTAATAATAAAAGGAGTTCTCATGAATAAATTCATTAAAGGCGAATCTCCTGAGATATTATTGGAAATCCCGCCATATAGGATCCCTGCTTTTGGAGCAGTCATAAAAAAATTATGGGTCAGAGTATCAAGTTTTTTAAAAGAAGCTGTTCCTTTTGTGTTGATAGGAGTTGCAATAGTAAATGTTTTGTATGCTGTTGGGATAATAGATTTTTTCTCAAAAATATTTGCTCCTGTTTTAACATATGTTTTCGGGTTACCTAAAGAAGCCATTTCAGCTTTACTAGTAGGATTTTTACGAAAAGATGTTGCTGTTGGGATGTTGGCTCCATTGGGGCTTTCTACCAAACAGCTTATAATAGGATCTACAGTTTTAGCTTTATATTTTCCTTGTATTGCAACCTTCTCAGTTTTAATAAAAGAGATCGGTATAAAAGATATGGCAAAAGCAGCGTGTCTTATGCTCATTACAACATTAATAGTTGGCGGGATCATGAATCTATTTTTATGAACAATAGGAGATCATATGAAAAAAATTTTATATTTTTTAATAGTGGCTTTATTTGTTTTTTCTGATCAGCTGTTTGCAAAAGAGGCCCCTGAACAATTATTAATAAAAATGCCCAAAGAAGTAGGCGGGTTCAAGTCAGGAAGAATGATAATGTATGGGGATGTGAGGCTCGGTTATTCTTTAGAATATAGAGATGAAGAAGACTCGCAGGTAATTTTTTATATTTATGATCTTGGTAATTCAACTATAGAAGAAGGGATCTCTTCCCCTGTGATAGAGGAGGTCAAGAATACAGCTATTGAAGAGCTTAAAAGGCCAAAGGTAAGAGATAATTTTGGAAACGTGAAAGTTCTTTTAGATGCAGATAAGGTTTTTGAGATGGAAAATGGAAGTATGATAGAGACAAAATGGATAATATGTACTTATGATGTCTTTATTCCGGAATCAGAAAAATTTATATCTGTAATATCAGAAATATATGTGACAGGGGTTAAAGGCAATATCTGTAAGATACAATTAACTCGTTTAAAAGATATGGATGAACAAAGACAATCAGAGGTTGAAAAAGCACTTGAAATGATGATATCTAGTATTGTTTCCTAAAATAGGGACAGACACCATTTTTATGTGTAAATATCACACATAAAAATGGTGTCTGTCCCTATTTTAATTGACAAGTGCAGGTATATGGAGTATAATTTACCAATGCCAAGACAATCAAGATTAATAGCTCTGGGGGAATGTCATCATATTACTCAAAGAGGGAATGGAAAACAGATCGTTTTTCATGATGACAAAGATAAAGAAAAATATCTTGAATATTTACTTCAATATAGTAAAGAATATGAACTATCAATATTAGTATACTCTCTTATGCCTAATCATGTTCACCACATTGTTGTTCCTGCTAAGCAAGATTCTATAGCAAAGACCTTTAAGTATACACATGGAGCATATGCTCAATACTACAATAAAAAACATGAACGATCAGGGCATTTATGGCAAGGGAGGTTTTATTCTTGTATTCTTGATCCTGAGCATCTTTATTGTGCTGTTCGCTATATAGAACGCAATCCTGTGCGTGCCGGACTTGTTCAAAAGCCATGGGATTGGAACTTTTCAAGCGTCTCTGCACACCTTGGCAAAATAAAAGAAGAACCCTTTGGCTTAAGAAAGATATTTGGGTTCATGGACATCCTTCCTGAGGAATGGAAATTCTATATTGATTCTGCAGAAGATGAAAAGGATGTTGAGCTATTTAAAAAGCACACAAAAACCGGCAGACCCTTAGGAGAAAAGAAATTTATTGACAAATTAGAAAAAAGGTTTAATATAAGCCTTGTTACTAGAGCTAAAGGAAGGCCCGGGAAAAAGAAAAAGAAAAATGAAGATCCGAAACGAACTCCCCAAAGACATTTCAGCGATAAGAAATGTTCATCAAAAAGCTTTTAAATCCGATCATGAATCACAAATTGTAGATGCATTAAGGGAAAACAATGAACTTGTTTTGTCTTTGGTTTTCGAGGATGATGGAAAGATCAAAGGACATATTGCATATAGTCCTATGAAAGATGAAAATGGTAACATAATAGGGCTTGCGCTAGGGCCAGTAGGTGTTTTACCAGCATATCAGGGTGAAAAAATAGGCTCTCAATTGATAACAGAAGCCAATAAAAAGGCATATGATAAAGGGTATGATACAATATTTGTCCTGTGTGACCCTAAATATTATACAAGGTTTGGGTTTAAATTGGCAAAAAGCATGAATTGGGCTACAAAATTGGACCCTGCAGGAGAACACTTTATGGTCATTACAAAGAAGCCTGCTCCGGTAAACAAACAGAATGTTGAATATTGCTCAGCATTTGAAAGGGGCATGCAAAGGGTACCAGGAAAAGCTGAATAATGAGTTTATTTTGGAAAAACAAGAAAATTTTAAAAAACTTCTTGCTTTTTTCAAAGAAATCATTATAATAAGGGGTTACGTGTCAATATATTTTTCAACCGAAGGGAGGGCGCACGTAGAGATAGGGTTTAAGCTTAAATGATCGTAGCGAAATATCATTTAAGGGGTAGTTAGTAGTTATAAAAAACAAGCAGGAGAAAAAGAAATGTCAGACCAAAGCAAAAAATTGTATGTTGGAAACATAAGTTTTCAAGCAAATGAACAAGATTTGAGTGATCTAGTATCAGAAAAAGGCTTAACAGCTACATCTGTTGCTATCATATCAGATAAATATACCAACCGATCAAAAGGTTTTGGATTTGTTGAATTTGCAACAGCAGAAGAAGCTGAAAAGGCTATAGACCTTCTTAATGGACAGGATCTTAAGGGTAGAGAACTTAAGGTTAACATGGCTAGACCAAAAGAAGATAGACCTAGAACAGGTTATAGGGACAATTTTAGCAGATAAAATTGTTTTCTATGATAAATAAATGATGTTAGTGTAATGTCATTTAAGTGGTAGTAAAAAAAGTAAGTAGGAGAAAAGAAATGTCAGAACAAAGCAAAAAATTGTATGTTGGGAACATGAGTTTCCAAGCAAATGAACAAGATTTGAGTGATCTATTAACAGAAAAAGGCTTAACAGCTACATCTGTTGCGGTCATATCAGATAAATATACTAACCGATCAAAAGGTTTTGGATTTGTTGAATTTGCAACAGCAGAAGAAGCTGAAAAGGCTATTGACCTTTTAAACGGACAAGAACTTAAGGGTAGAGAACTTAATGTTAACATTGCTCGTCCAAAAGAAGATAAGCCTAGGACAGGTTTTAGAAATAATTTTAGCAGATAAGATCTAT
>JAQVOV010000092.1 GCA_028702395.1 Candidatus Omnitrophota bacterium | reverse complement strand
CTTTAAATGTACATCAGCTCCAATGGTAATCATGTTGTCCTCCTTTTTTGCCATTTGCCTATAATATCTTTTTTATATTATAAGGCACTTCTATGGCTTGAGGCAACTGGTTACCATTTTAACTACTCTAAACGTTTTTTAATAGGGCGAAAAATTTTCCGGCCCTACATCATTTCTGATAACTTATCATCCGCTAAAATTTAGTAAATTTTTGGCGAGATCTCGCCATCTTCGATGGCGGACTTATCACAAAGCCCTATCAACTCTATTCAGAACTTTCAACTAGCGCGTTGCGCGTAGCTCATAGCCCTATCCAGGACCTTCCACCCTTTTATCTTTTATCTTTTATCTTTTATCTTTTTTATGCTATACTACTCTCACTATGGAATATGATCGTTTTCAAAAAGAAGCTATTGAACACATAAAAAATGGACATTCTGTTATTGTATCTGCTCCGACAGGCGCAGGAAAAACAGTTATTGCAGAACATGTTATATTGGATTGCCTTGCAAAAGGTGAAAATGCAATATACACTGCTCCCATAAAAGCCCTTTCAAATCAAAAGTTCAGGGACTTTCAAAAAGAGTATTCAGACAAGATAGGCATACTTACAGGTGATGTAAGCATAAATGCTGATGCCCCTATTCTTATCATGACAACAGAGATATTCAGGAACAAAATATTAGCACAGGAAAATGATCTTGAAAAATATTCATGGATCATTTTTGATGAAATACACTATCTGGACGATTATGAAAGAGGTTCTGTATGGGAAGAATCCCTTATTTTTTTACCTCATCACATGAAAATGCTTGCGCTTTCTGCAACAATACCTAACATAGATGAATTTGCTGATTGGCTAAAGAGCATACATAATAAACCCATTCATATAGTAAAAGAAGACAACCGCCCTGTGCCACTAACCTTTTATTACCAATGTCAGGGACAGATAATTTCTTCTCTTCATGAACTTAAAAGAATAGGTTTTGGCAAAGACCTTTTCACTTATTCAAGAAATAAAAAGAAATTCAATAAGAATAACCTAAAACCCAATAAATTAGCAAAATTAATAGACAATCTGTATACGACTAAAAAACTTCCTTGTATATACTTTGTTTTCAGCAGAAAAAGAAGTGTACTTTTAGCAAAAGAATGTTCTCACTTTAATTTTCTTTCTGATGATGAATATGAAACAATAACTGATATGTATATGGATCTGTGCGAAAAATTCAGTTTACAGGAAGAGGCAAGTGCACTCGAAATGCTTCCTCTGATACAAAAAGGCATAGCTTTTCATCATGCTGGTATGCTTCCTACTTTGAAAGAGGTCATTGAAAGGCTTTTTACAAGCAGACTTATAAAACTCATTTTTACAACCGAAACTTTTGCTCTTGGCATTAACATGCCTGCAAGGACTGTTATATTCGATGAATTAAGGAAATTTTACGGTACGCATTTCGGGCCGTTAAGGACACGCGATTTTTTTCAAATGGCAGGACGTGCAGGCAGAAGAGGAATAGATGACCATGGTTTTGTATATAGCAGGGTCAATCCAATGCACGCAGATTTTGATGATATAAAAAATTCTGTTAACGGAAACTATGAAAAAGTTCGCAGTAGATTCAATGCCTCATATGCAACTATTTTGAATTTATATAAACTTTATGGCGAAAAACTTTATGATATCTATCCATATTCTTTTCATTTTTTTCAGGAAAAGTCAAAAAGAAAAGATAAAGCAGTACAAATGATGAAAAATAAAGTTGACTTGCTTAAAGAACTTGGGTATATAAAAGACAACAAGGTAACAGAAAAAGGTGAATTTGCAAGTAATGTTTATGGCTATGAACTTCTTTTAGCAGAATTTTACGGTGCAGGTTTTCTTGAACAATTAACAGAATACCAGCTTGCAATGCTCATAATAGCGCTTATCTATGAACCAAGAAAAGGCGCACATAAACCTCCTTTGACAAAACCGCAAAAAAATCTTAAAAATTTGACTGATCAAATAGAAAACCATGTACATTATATGGAAAAGAAGTTCAATATATGGCCTAAAAGCAAAACTTTCTTTTTACATCTCTCATTAGCAATAGACGCTTGGATGCATGGAGAGAATTTTGAAGCTATACTTCAGTATACTGATGCTGATGAGGGAGAGATAATTCGATATTTTAGAATGTCCATACAAGTCTTGCGCGAAATCCTTGAGGCAAACATATCAGAAGAATTCAGAAAAGTCGTATTTCGTGCACTTGATCTTTTAAAACGCGATATTGTTGATGCTGAGAAACAGTTGAGGATAGAGGATTAGCAACGAGCTACGAGCTGCACGCCACGCGCAACGCGTTGGCTTAATCCAGAACTTTCCTTCTTTTTCCCGCCTAAAATTCTATTGCTTTTCAGAAAACAAAGAGCTATAATACAGTTATGAAAAAATATAATAAACCTAAAATAACAAGCGTACAGCTTAAACCCGAACAAGCACTTTTTTCTGTTTGTCAAGTAGGAGCAGGTTCCAATGGATATTTCTTTAGTAACATATGTATGGCCGGACCTACGCTAGGTATGGACTTATCCTGTAAAACAAAAGTAAGAGGTGTTGGTCTAACAGGTACTGTTCTTACCTCCAATGAAGAAAGCGAGAATGCCCCTAGCTAATAGTTTTCAATAGCATTCCTTTCACTTATTTAAATGATAAATTTATACTACTCAATAAAAAAATGAAATCAAAAAAGTCATCTTTAATAAAAACGATATTTTAAAAAGAGATATTGTTGATGCAAAGAAACAGTTAAGGATCGAGGATTAGCTGCGCCCGTAACCCCCTATATAAATTCCACAATTCAAAAAAGAGGTCTGTCCCTAGTTGCAGTTAACCTGTGCAGTGGACAGACCTCTTTTTTATAGCTTGACTCGGGACACACCTAGGGGAGGAGTTAAAGCATTGATTAGGTGTGTCCCGAGAAGCCAACAACTAGTTTAATCAGTCAAACCATTTTACCTTTGCCTTTTTCCTTTGTATTTGCTATAATTAAAATTATGGAACCTGCACTACAGATCAATAACCTTTGCGTTAAATATGGCAAATCTACAGATAATGCCGTTAAAGATCTTTCTTTTTCTGTGAAGAAAGGTTCTATTGTAGGTTTTTTAGGCCCAAATGGCGCAGGTAAAACTTCTACAATAAAAAGTATTTTAGGAATAATTGCACCATATAAAGGAACGATCTCCATTTTTGGTGATCCCTTATCAAAACGAACAAAAGAATTAATAGGATATATGCCTGAAATAGCGAATTATTATAATTATCTTACCCCAAAAGAGCTGCTTTATTTTTATGGTAAATTGTTTAACATTAACAGAACTGTTTTAAGAATTCGCATAAAACAGCTTTTAACTAATGCTGGCCTCCTATCAAAAAGAAATGATCTATTGAAAACCTTTTCTAAAGGCATGCTTCAAAAGGTAAGTTTTGCACAAGCGCTTATAAATGACCCTGATCTTCTTATCCTTGATGAGCCTACAACAGGACTTGATCCAATAGCAAGAATGCAAATGAGAGACACTTTAATTGAGCTAAAGAACAACGGCAAAACAATTCTTTTTTCTTCTCATGAACTATCTGAAGTAGAACTTATTTGTGACAATATAATTATTTTAAAAAGCGGGCAATTAGTAACACAAAATTCTCCTGCTAACTTGGTGAACAAAAAAGGCGAACATGTTTCTGTTGAAAAATACTTTTTTGAAATGATAAAGGCCTCATGAGAACAATTATACTTATAGCACAACATTCATTTAAAGAACTTATAAGGAAAAAAGATCTTTATGTCTTTTTTTTGCTCCTTGTGGGTATAATGCTCTTTTTTTCATTGAACTCTTCGTTCGGGGTCAGTGACACTTCCAGATATTTAAAGGATATTGGATACACATTGATCCTTCTTTTTTCTGTTATCATTACCATAAGTTTCAGTGCAAAACAGATCCCTGTTGAACTCTCTTCCAAAACAATATACCCATTACTGGCAAAACCTGTTTCACGAACGGATGTTGTTTTAGGTAAATTTTTATCAGGTTCACTTATCAGTTTTTGCAGTTTCACGATCTTTTTTCTTTGCTACATAATAATGGTTTTGCTTAAAGGCAGCAGCACTTCCATTATTTTAATAACTCAAAGTTATGTGTTAACATTATTACTGCTGAGCTTATTGTCATCTATTTCAATATTCTTTTCCCTTTTTCTTTCAACCGGAGCTAATGTCACAATAACATTGTTACTATATTTCTTCATTTCATATTACAATAGCATGTTAAGAGATATGTTAATTACTGCCAAAGGAGCAGTTTACTATATTTACTCTACACTGTTCTATCTGTTGCCTCATTTTGATTTTTATGATATAAAAATAAGACTTGTCCACGATTGGGATCCTGTTGCTTTATGGGCATTTGGTTCTATAATATTATATTCATTTTTTTATATAACTATTATACTAATACTTTCATCTGCTGTATTTAAAAAAAGATCCTTATGATAAAGAATGTCTTTTTTATTTTTTGTCTCTTTGCAGTGATATTATTATCAATTAACATTGATGCTTACCATTCTTCCTCGCTTTACCAAAAAGGGATAGATCCGGCAAAAGAGGATATCCTTCACAAGATGTTAGGCCAATTCACAAATACGCTCTCAGCTATATCTTTTACAAATGCAGACATATATTTTCACGGTGGGATATATGATCAAGACCATGATCCTGTAAAATGTATGCTTGCAGAAAATGATCACGAACAAAATAAAACAAATGATATTTCAAATGAAACCTTTTTCATGAAATTGTATGATGCAACACATATAACAGAGCATAGACATATTTCTGGAAACGAGTATAAAGAACTTCTTCCATGGATAGAGTATGCTGTAAAACTAGATAGCAATAATATACAAGCTTACAATCTAGGCGGATATTGGCTTATATATAGAATGAATTTGCCTGATAAAGGCATCTCTTTATTAAAAGAAGGCATTAGGAATAATCCTGATGCTTGGCAGCTTTATGCAACTTTAGGGTTATTTTATTATCAGCAAAAAGATACTGAAAAAAGCGAGTATTATCTTACAAAAGCGTCTGACTTAGGAAAAACTTTCGGCATGGATAAGGTCGATAAACATCTGATATATACTCCTTTAGCTGAGATATATAAAAACACAGGAAAAATATCTGATTCTATAACTTTATATCAAGAACTCGAAAAAGATTTTCCTGATGACCCTGCAATAAAAACTAAGATAGAAGAGTATCAAGCTATGCTTTAGCCTTCTGCCATCAGCTATCAGCTTTCAGCAATGGAAGGTCCTAAAAGGTATTTTAAGAACATATAGAAAAGCTATATGAGAAAATCACTTAACCTATAATCTAATAATTATTGCCTAAAGGCTACTGACACTAATTAATTAAAAAAATTGAGTTTGCAATTCGCGAAATTTTTATTTTTTTCGTTTTTCTGTTTAGGAAGGAAAGCTATAATGAGAAGAACTTATACACGACGATGTCCCTAATTGTCCTCTTACAGCTGTGTTACAGTTTCTTGCCGCATGCGTTGACACGCCAAACCAACATGCTGTAGTAGCTTTTACTGCATACATGTATATGCCCTCAACTTTACATACTTCCAAAACTGATTGGTTTGGATCAAGTGCTACTACTGTTATTTTGGGTGAAGGATATTTATTCATTGTATTTTTCTTTTTATTTTAATCACAAGGATCAACACAGATGACATAAGAAAAGATGCTTTATCTTTCTTCTGTCATCCCGGTTTTGCCTGTTTTTAACTCTATGCAAATACCGGGATCTCAACCATTTTAAGATAAACACAGATAAAATTTTTAACTTCTCACGTAGGGGCTATTGCCCTCAATAGCCCAACCTCTTTTCTAAGGGCCGTTGAGGGCAACGGCCCCTACAAAAACTTTATATTAACAATTCTGGTCTCTGGTCTCTAAATAATTATACCACACCACACACACACACAAGTTTTTTCAAAAAAATTTCACCAATTTCGCACTACAAACTATAAACTTGTATACACCTTTATATATAAGCCGTCCTTCGGCAAGCTCAGGATCA
>JAQVOV010000091.1 GCA_028702395.1 Candidatus Omnitrophota bacterium | reverse complement strand
CATGTGTCTCACAAGTATTGTGTACTGAGTATTGTGTATTGTGTAAGACTAGATTTTAGCCACGAGCTACGCGCAGCGCGCTACGAGCTTAAGGTTCGTCCTGTATTCACGTTCCTACAGCTCGCTACTCGGTACTCATAGCACAACCCATGACACATTACTCATTACGTGCCACGCGTAGCACTTAGCACGTGGCTCATACAGGACGTTCCACAAGCTCGCAGCGCGTGGCACGTAGCTCGCGGCTCATATTCGCTTGCTTCTTTATTATTTATCTGTATAATGGTCTTAAATGGAAACTTTAATCACAAAAAAACAAACTCTTTTTATTTGCTTATTTTTTCTTGCTTTAGCATTTATTATATATAGTCCTTCTCTTAATGGCAGGTTCATATGGGATGATACACTTCTCGTTGCAGAAAATCCTTATATCAGAGATATTTCCTTTACTCCAAGAATGTTCTCCTCTGATTGGGGTGAAGGGGTGAACAGTTTGTACGGGTATTATAGACCCCTAGTTATATTTTCATATTTTCTGAATTATTCTATACACAAACTTAATGTTTTTGGCTATCACTTTGTGAACTTATTTTTTCATGGTTTAATCTCAATTGTTTTTTTCTTTTTTTCTATACGCCTTTTTAAGAAATTCGAAAATGCTTTTATTGCTAGTTTATTATTTTTAACAACCCCCATTCATAGTACTCTTGCTTGTTATATTTCTGGGAGAGCTGACCTTTTCGCAACCTTTTTTATTCTTTTAGCCCTTATACAATACACAAAGTACTTAGAGAATAATGAAAGAGTGAATATTTTTTCCTTTTTTTTGTTATTCTTATTAGCCTTAGCATCAAAGGAAATAGCCTTAATATTTCCTTTTTTATGTTTGCTATACAGCTCTATAATTAAACGAAAACCTGATATAAGAACTTTTGTTATTAATTCAACTATTGTTATATTTTTTCTTTTTATGCGCAGCATTGCTGTTTGTGGCTACAAGTTACCTTTATCTCAAATATTAGGAACACTCTCGGAACGCATTCCTGGAATATTCGTAGCACTTACCCAATATATAAGATTATTCTTTCTTCCCATAAATTTAAGAATGGATTATGGAAACATTATTTTCACATTCACTGATATTAGATGTTTACTTGGAATGTTCCTCTTCCTGTTCGCGATTATCTTTTCATTTAAAAACCTTAAAAAAAGACCTGTTATATCTTTCGGTATTTTTTGGTTCTTTATTTGCCTTTTACCAGTAGCCAATATATATCCATTAGCTTTTTTCATGGCTGAACATTTTCTTTATTTACCATCCATAGGTATTTTCATTGTGCTTTCATATTATCTCTGCAAGATCAAAAATAAAAAGCTATTAACCACACTTGTTATTCTTATTGCCCTTCTCAATTCTCTTTTGAGCTTTAAGCAATCTTTTTTCTGGAGTGATCCGCTTTCTTTATATAAAAGATCCATATCTTTTGCACAGGATAATTGGGTAGTACATAACAATATTGCTTTAGAATATGCTAACCAAAAAAACATAGAAAAAGCCATTTCTCATTTCAAAAAATCTCAAATCCTTGCTCCTGATCGTAGTACACCTACTCTCCTCTTATCTAGGCTTTATATGCAGCAACATGAAACTACTTTAGCTATTGATCTATTAAAAGAATATTTAGAAAAAAATCCTAAGGACATCTCAATCTATAATAATTTGGCAATGATATACATTGATAAAGAAAAGTATAAAAACGCTTTTGATATTTTAAATAATGCCTTAATAATAGCTCCAAACGACCCAGATACTTATAATACGATTTCTTTAATATATCACCTTCAGAATGATCCCAACAATGAATTTGTTTATCTTGAAAAAGCTTTTAATATTGATAAGAATAATATAAAAACACTTACAAATATAGGTAATTATTATGCAAGTATTGGCGCCTCTGATCCTGCTATTATCTTTTATAAAAGAGTTCTGGCCCTTTCACCAGCAAACAAAGATGCTTTAAACAATTTAGCTACTACCCTTTTCTTTGCTGAAAGGTACAAGGAAGCCTTAGATCTGTATGCTTTAGCTTTAAAAGTTGATCCGTCTAATGAACAAACTCAAAAAAATATCCAAATCATCATGAACAAACTTAAAAATACAAAATAAAAAAGGCGGTTTTTACACCGCCTTTTTTATTAATGCTGTAATTATTGCTTACAGAGTGTGCGCTGCTACAGTACATGTAGGGATAGTTCCAACTGTACCAACAGTGTATGTACCACTGCCTGGACAAAGTGGAGTCCTTTTAATGTAAGTAGGTACAAGCGCTGTCATCGCTGGATTCGATGTCTCTGTACCACCTGTATCAATAGCCCAAATTTGCTTTGCTCCATCTATCTGCTTCAAATTAGCTATACAGCTATTTGTCTGTGCAGTAGTTCTAGCTCTTACAAAGTTTGGTATTGCTATTGCAGCTAATAAACCTATAATTGCAACAACTATCATGATTTCAACTAATGTGAAACCTTTTTTATTCATCTTTCTCATTTTTCTCACCCCCTCCTGCCTCATGGATTTAATAAAATATATAATACCATTAAATTATATTTAAGGCACATTAAGTATATCATATGAATATACAAAAGTCAAATAAGCAAGGCTATATAAGATGTTGATTTTAAAAGAGTTACTAAATATGTTTTGGAACTTCCCTATAGATCTATTGAAAACCTGAACATTTGCTTTAAGCATTTACGACTGTTGAGATCTGCAAAATAGGTAAAAACATACAAATTACAATACCTCCAATAACAATACCTAAAAACGCTATAATAAGAGGTTCTATTAGGCTTGTTAAACCTGATACAGCAGTATCAACTTGTGCTTCATAAAAATCTGATACTTTAGTAAGCATTTTCTCTAATTCCCCTGTTTTTTCTCCAACACTTATCATTCTTACTACCATTGGAGGGAAAACATTCAGTTTTCCAAGAGGTGTTGCTATGTTCTCACCTGCCTTTACATTTTTTTCAACCTTAACAACAGCATTTGCAATAACAACGTTACCAGAGGTTTTGCCAACAATCTCTAAAGCGTTCAGTATAGGCACTCCGCTTTTAATTAATGTAGAAAACGTCCTTGTAAACTTACTGACAGCTACTTTACGTAATATAGGTCCAAAAATTATCACATTAAGTTTAAGTTTATCAATAAAGAACCGTCCTTTTTCAGTACTGATAAATTTCTTTAGCCCATATCCAATGCCCGCAAAAAACATCACAATAAGCACAAAATATTTTTTCAATGTTTCACTTAGATCTATCATGAATTGTGTAGGTCGTGGGAGTTCTGCTCCAAATCCTCCATATATATCCTTAAAAACAGGTATAACTTTTAAGATCATGACCAGCGTAACAACAAGTGCCATTAAAGAGACAACTGCAGGATAGATCATTGCACTTTTTACTTTTTTTTGAAGATTGTTGCTTTTCTCTAAATATACTGCTAATCTTTCAAGAATTTCATCTAAAGTTCCTGAAGCTTCTCCGGCTCTTACCATATTTACAAAAAAATCCGAAAAAAATGATTTATCCTTTGCAATAGCCTCAGAAAAAGATGAACCAGCTTCAACATCATCCCTTATCTTAAAAACCCTTTCTTGCATTTGAGGTGTTTCCATTTGCTCACCCAGTATATCAAGAGCATTTACAATAGGAATACCGGCTTCTACAATTGTTGCTAACTGCCTTGTAAAAACAACAGCATCGTCTGCTGAGACTTTTTTAGCTTTCTTTGATAAAAAAGAAAAGTTGAAACCTTTTCTTTGGGCATTGAGATGCATTTCAAGGATAATAAGTTGTTTTTGTCTTACAATATCTATTGCCTCTTTTTTATCCGCCGCATCTACTATTCCTTTTACATTTTGTCCTGAACTGTTTTTTGCACTATAAGCAAACTGAGCCATATATCTCCTTTATAATACTAAGTGAAAAGGTAAAAGTAAAAAGTAAAAAATCTGTTTTCATTGAGGAGTCTTATTAAAACCCGTATCCCATTGCTACGAGTTTCGAGCTACGCGCCGCGAGCTAATGGAACGTCCTAAATAAACTTATAATAAAACTTTTTCAGAACGATCATTAAGCTCGTAGCTCGCGACTCGTTGCGCGTGGCTTAATCTAGGACGTTCAATACTTTTACCCTGCCTGCCGGCAGGCAGGCTTTTTCCTTTTTACTTTTTACTTAATTCTATATTCACGATCCTAATCTTCAGCCGTTATCCTTAACACTTCTTCTAAGGTTGTAAGCCCTTTGACAAATTTTCTCATTGCATTATTTCTTAATGTAAGCATTCCATTTTTTATTGCATATTCTTTTATCTTGTCTGAAGAATACTTTTTCATTATCATTTCTTTGATCTCATTTGTAATAAAAAAAGTCTCCAAAGTCCCCATTCTTCCAAGATATCCTGTATTATTACATTTATCACAACCTCTGCCGTGATAAAAAGTCTTTTTATCTGTATATTTCGAGATCTCATCTCCGAGCTGTTTTAAGATAGTTTCAGGTAAATCATATTCTTCCTTGCAGAAAGGACAGATCTTTCGACATAATCTTTGTGCCGCAGTCATAATAAGTGAACTTGATATAAGAAATGGTTCGATCCCCATATCCATTAATCGTGTTATGGCAGATGGAGCATCATTGGTATGCAAAGTACTTAAAACCAATTGTCCTGTCAACGCTGCTTTTATAGCAATATCCGCTGTTTCACCGTCTCTGATCTCTCCAACCATTACAATATCAGGACTTTGCCTTAAAACTGATTTCAATCCTTCAGAAAAGGTCAATCCTATTTCAGCATTTACTGCTATTTGTGTAATTCCATCCAATTGATATTCTACTGGATCCTCAATAGTAATGATATTCTTTTCAATAGTATTGATCTGATTTATTATCGAATATAATGTGGTTGATTTTCCGCTTCCTGTTGGGCCTGTCACAAGGATCATACCATAAGGCCTTTTTATTGCTTCTTTGAAATCTGCTAAAGGTTCAGGCAAATATCCCAAAGTATCCAGCCCTACACTTAAACTGGAACTATCTAAAGCTCTTAAGACCACTTTATTTCCAAATGTAATTGGTAATACAGAAACCCGAAAATCAATTTCTCTATCCCTGAAACGAATTTTAAATCGCCCATCCTGTGGCGCTCTGTTCTCAGTGATATCCATTTTAGACATTATTTTCAGTCTTGCTATAATTGCATTCTGGTTTTTCTTAGGGATGTTTAAAGCCTCCTGTAATCTTCCATCAACACGATATCGTACACGTAAAAATTTTTCTTGAGGCTCAATATGTATATCACTTGCACGTCTGCTTAAAGCTTCATTAAGTATCATACTGACAAGCTTAACAATAGGGGCCTTATTGCTTTCCTGACTTACTTCACTAATATCAATATCTTCTTCTTCGACGACCTCCATAGCTTCACCGGATTCGTCATCGGATATAATACTTGATATGTCTTCTTGTGAATTCTGTGAATAAATTTTCGAGATAGCATGATTAATATCATTTTCCATAGCCAATACAGAATATACACTCAAGCCTGTAACTGCTTTTATATCATCTTCTGCGATGATATTAGTGGGATCTGACATTGCAACAGTAAGTGTTGAGCCTAATTTTGCCAAAGCAACGACTTTATATTGTCTGGCTATTTTTTCTGAAATATAAGCATTTGTTTCTGCTTCTAATTTATATTTTGAAAGTTCTATAGGAGGAATACTAAGTTCTATACTTAAAAGTGACAGCATCTCTTTTTCGGTAATAACCCCGCTTTGAATGATCAAAGAACACAAAGATTCCCCTTTTGTTTTATAATCATTAAGGATATCCTCTATTTTCTTGTCTGGAATATTCTTCTTTCTTAAAGTGTTTATTATTATTTGATTTAATGCTGTTTCCATTGATTTACCTTACATTGTTAATCTGATAACTTCTTCAATGCTTGTCTGTCCCTCAAGAAGTTTTCCAATAGCATTTTCCCTTAAAGTTCTCATACCTTGCTTTATAGCTAAACTTGTGATCTCATATTCTTGAGCTCTTTCCAGTATAAGTGTTCTTATCTCTGGAGTTAACACTAACACCTCTGTAAT
>JAQVOV010000090.1 GCA_028702395.1 Candidatus Omnitrophota bacterium | reverse complement strand
GAAAGTTGACTTAACGCTATTACTGGGACCTTAAGTTCTCTTGCTAAAGCTTTCAAAGACCTTGAAATTTCCGTTATCTCCGGTTGTCTGCTCTCAGCTCTTTTATGTCCCTGCATAAGCTGTAAATAATCCAGTACTATCAACTGAATATCATGCTGGGCTTTTAATCTTCTGGCTTTTGCTCTTAATTCAAGCACTGATATGCCTGGTGTATCGTCGATAAAAAAAGGTGCTTCTGAAAGTTTCCCGGCAGCGTTGACAAGTTTTGGCCAATCTGCTTGTGCAAGGAATCCTGTACGGACTTTGTGAAGATCTACTTTTGCATGTGAACAAAGAAGTCTTTGTACTAATGATTCTTTAGACATTTCCAAACTGAAAAAAGCGATCGGCTTTTTCCCTACTACTGCAACATGTTCGGCAATACATGCAGCTAAAGCACTTTTGCCCATAGAAGGTCTTGCTGCAAGAATGACCAAGTCTGAAGGCTGCATCCCTGCTGTCATAATATCAAAATCATGATATCCTGTAGCAAGTCCTGTAACCTGTTCTTTTCTCTGATATAGATTATCTATTGTTTCTATAGAGTCTTTAATGATGTCTTTTAATGAAACAGAGGAATTGGTTATCTTTTCTTCTGCTATCTTAAAGATCATTTGTTCCGCTTTATCTAGTAAATAATCAACATTGTCCCCAGACTCATAACACTCTTTGGTAATTTGAGAAGCTGTTTTCAGGAGACTTCGTAAAATGAATTTTTCTTTAATAATATTTAAGTAATGGCCGATATTTGCAGCTGTAGGAACACCCTCTGTTAAAGCAGCAATATAAGCCGGTCCTCCTATAGCTGCAAGATCCCCGTTTTTTTCTAATTGTTCTGTTAATGTAATAGTGTCTATGGCTCTGCTTTTTTCATATAGTGCTACTATCCCGTTAAAAACTTTTTTGTTCTTTTCATCATAAAAAGCATCACTATCTATGAGCTCAACCGCTTTATTTACAGCTTCTTCTTCAATAAGCATTGCTCCAAGAATTGCTGCTTCTGCTTCAATACTTTGCGGAGGGATCTTTGCTAAAACATCTTGTATTATCATATATTACTCTATATTTATATTATGTTGGATACTTATTATATAAGATAATTTACTTTTTTACAACCCATATTCTTACAGTAGCCATAACTTCCGGATGAAACTTGATGTTTATATCATAAACCCCTAGTTTTTTTATGGTCTCTTCAATAGAAATTTTCCTTTTATCAACAATAATGTTTTCTATAGCCAAAGCATCCTTTATCATATCATGTGTTATTGTTCCAAAAAGCTTATCTTCTTCTCCTGCTTCAGCAGCAATTGTAATTGAAAGGCTTTCTACTTTTACTTTAAGCTTCTCTGCTTCATCTTTGATCTTTTTTTCCTCTAACTCTCTTTTTATTTTAAGCTTTTCAACCATTTTCAAGGTTTGAGCAGTAGCAACAACAGCCTGTTTGTTAGGAATTAGAAAATTTCTTCCATAGCCATCCTTTACTTTAACTTTGTCGCCTTGTTTCCCTAATTTTTCCACATCAGTTATTAATATCACTTCCATAATAATTTCTCCTTTATTTGTGTCTGTGCGTCTTGTGTAATGTGTATTGCGTCTTAAAAAAGAAAGCTTTGTTTAATTTTCCACAGCTTTACTCATGACACACAGACACATGACGCAAAAGCTCATGTTTATTCTGCTAGATACGGTAACAACCCTATTTGTCTAGCTCTTTTAACTGCTGTTGCCAATTGTCTCTGGTGTTTTGCACACGTTCCAGTTATCCTCGAAGGAAGGATCTTTCCTCTTTCAGTGATCATTCTTTTAAGGTTTTCATAATCAAGATAATCTATTGCCTTTACTTTATCTAAACAATATCGGCACTTAGCTTTTTTAAAAACCTTCTTTTTGTCATTCTTTGAATCTTTTTTCGTTCTTGAATCTCTGCTTGATCTTGAATCACTATTCGATCTAGAATCATTATTCATCCTTGTATCCATGTTTTTTCCTTTCATTATAATCGCTTAAAAAGGGATATCCCCATCTGCTGGCATACCCATGTTCATATCAATATCTATTGACTGTATATCGTTTTGCATAGGAACAGCCTCGTGTTCCTGTCCTTCTGCAGGTGATCCTTTATAATTAGCTCCCCTTAAAAACTGCACATTAGCTGCAACTACTTCTGTCATGCTTCTTTTTTGACCATCTTGAGCTTCCCATGATCTTGTTGATAACCTGCCTTCAACAAAAACAGGAGATCCCTTAGAAAGATATTGTCCGCATGTTTCTGCTTGTCTACCCCATGCAACAACTCTAATGAAAGATACTTCTTCCTTTTTTTCTCCAGCTTGATTTGAATATGTCCTATTGACCGCAACAGTAAAAGTTGTTATAGCTGCCCCGCTAGGAACATACCTAAGTTCAGGGTCTCTTGTAAGATTGCCCATTAAAAATACTCTGTTTAAACTTCCAGCCATATTATCCTCCTTTATTCTTCTCTTTTAACTACCATAGTTCTCAAAACATCAGGATTAAGTGTGCAAACTTTCTGCATCCCATCGATCTTTGATCCTTCTATAGAATAATTCACTTTAACATAAAAGCCTTTTGCTTCCTTGTTCATAGCATGATAAAACTTCTTTTCTCCCCACTTATCCTCTGCTTCAATGGCGCCTCCATTTTGCTTGATAAGATTTCGTACGAACATAAGCCGGCTATCTATTTCCTCTTCTGTCCCTGTTTTAAAAACAAATACTGTTTCATACTTTTTCATCTTTTCTCTCTCCTTTATTTCGCGCTCCGTGACTCGCGCTGCGTGTTCCGAGAGTTAACGAAAGCTTAAAACTTCCCTTAGATCTCGTAGCTCGTAGCTCGTAGCTCGTAGCTTTTTGTTGTTTCCCTTTAATTATATAAGCTCATACATGTAGCTATATCTTTTACAAGCCATGTTTCTATTGCTTCTACGGATATATTCACTATATCCCTTATTATTAGCTGTTCTTCTTTAGACAAATTGCCTAATACGAATTCTGCAGTATCTCTTATTTCATAACTGGGCTTAATTCCTATTCTAAGCCTATCAAAATCTTTTGTTCCCAACTGATCTATTATTGAAGAAATACCGTTATGCCCTCCGCTAGAGCCTCCGGACCTTATCCTTATTTTTCCCAATGCTATATCTATATCATCATGTACAACTAACAGATCATTAGAATTCTCTATCTTGTCAGCTACTGCCTTTAATGCTATCCCTGATAAATTCATATAGGTTTGAGGTTTTATCAGCATCACTTTTTTACCTGCTATTGTTCCCTGGCCTATTAATCCATTAAAAGCATTCTTTTTTACAGATATACCATGTTTTTTTGAAAGAACATCTATTGCCATAAACCCGGCATTATGCCGTGTTTTTTCATACTCTTTTCCTGGATTACCTAATCCTGCTATTATTTTCATTCTATTATTCTTTTTCTTCTTCTGCCTTTTCTTCTATCTTTCCTTTAGCTATAACTTCAGGCTCTCCTGTTTCCCCTTCTTCACCTTCAGAAGGCTCTTCTTCCTCTTTAATAGACTTTGTTGTAACAATAACAGCTTCAGGATCGTTCAATATCTTAACTCCCTCTATAGGTTTTAGATCTTTAACGTGTATTGAATCACCTATTTCTAGTTCTGATATTTCAACTACAAATTTCTCTGGGATATTTGTTGCTAAACACTCTATTTCTATTTCCCATAAAACATGTTCTACCATAGCATTTTTTGCAATAACTTTTTTTGCTTGCCCATGCAAAGATACGGGAATATTCATAGTTACTGTATCTTGTAAAGATATCTCATGAAAATCAACATGAAGGATATCATCCTTTAAAGGATCTCTTTGTATCTCTTGAACAACTACGGTCATAGGCTCTTTCTTTCCTTTAATGTTAAGATCTATAAGAACATTTAGTCCTGCCTTTGTGTGAAGTGCCTGCGCCAGATCTTTTGCATTGACTTGCAAAACTGTTGCTTCTTTCCCACCTTTATAAGAAACAACCGGAACCTCTCCGTTTGCCCTTAAAACTTTGTTTTTACCTTTGCCCGTTTCTTTTCTGATCTGGGCATTTAATTTAACTCTTTCCATTTATTTTTCCTCCATGTTTCATGCTGCGCGCCTCAAGCCGTGAGCTACGTGCTTTTAAGGAATATTTTCTGTATCTTTCCGTTAAAGCTCGCAGCTCGCGGCTCGCGGCTCGCAGCTCGTTTATTTATTGAAATAGAACACTAATGGATTTCTCATTATGTATTCTTTTAAAAGCATCTGCGAACAATTCTGAAACAGAAACTATTTCCAGTTTATCTCCTAACTTATCTGCTTTTTCATTGCCAATGTGAATAGTGTCTGTTAAAAAGATCTTCTTTATAGCACTTAACCTTATTTTTTCTACAGCAGGCCCTGCAAGTACTCCATGTGTTATAGCAACATAAATGTCGCATGCTCCTGCATTTTTTAATGCTTGCGAAGCTTCTGTCAAGGATCCTGCAGTTGCAACAATGTCATCTACCATAACAACATTTCTGCCTCTTACTTCTCCCATAATATTCATTACCTCTATCTTCTTATCGTCAATTCGTCTCTTATCGACTATAGCAAGGTCTGCATTCAGCTTTTTTGCAAAAGTTCGGGCTCTTTTTATTCCGCCTACATCAGGAGAAACAACAACAAGGTTTTCAATATTGAATTTTTTTATGTGCGCTGTCAGGTCATTTACAGCATACAAGTGATCCAACGGAATATCAAAAAATCCTTGTATCTGATCTGCATGTAGATCAATTGTTAAAACCCTGTCAGCCCCTGCTCTTGAAAGTAAGTTTGCTACAAGTTTAGCTGTAATAGGCACTCTTGGTTGATCTTTTCTGTCTTGTCTGGCATATCCAAAATATGGCAAAACAGCTGTTATTCTAGATGCTGATGCTCTTTTAAGAGCATCTATCATTATCAGTAGTTCCATAATGTGTTCATTCGCAGGTGCAGAAGTGGACTGAATAACAAAAACATCTTCTCCTCTGACGTTTTCTACTATTTTAACCCTTACTTCACCATCACTAAATCTATCTATAACAGCTTCCCCTATTTTGATCTTTAAATCTTTACAGATCTTTTCTGCTAAAAGTCTGTTCCCGTTTCCTGCAAATATCTTCATTTTATCTGTCATGTTTTTCTCCCTTATTAAGTGTCAGTGCCAGTGTCAGTGTCTGTAAAACTAGAACAGACATTTTCCTGCTCCCTTTTTCAGAGATTACTTCTTTTTTATTATTTTAGCAGGGACTCCTGCAACAACTGCTCCGGCTGGAACATTGTGCTGTTTAGGAATTACGCTTCCTGCTCCTGTAACAGCTTTTCTTCCTATTTTAACAGGTGCGATCAAATTTGTACTTACTCCTATAAAAGCCCCATCTTCTATAACTGTTTTATTTTTATTTTTTCCGTCATAATTAGCCGTGATCGTTCCTGCTCCTATATTTACGTTCTTTCCGACAACAGTATCGCCTAAATATGTTTGATGTCCTACTTTAGTATTATCTCCTATGGTCGTTCTGACAATTTCAACAAAGGTCCCTACATAAACATTATTCTTTACTTTTGAACCAGGCCTTATGCGGGCAAAAGGCCCGATCTTGCAACCTTTTCCGATAGTTACATTTTGTTCAATAACTGTATGAGGATATATTACTGTATCCTGCCCAATTTTTACACTTTTATCAATGAATGTTGTTTGGGGACTTACGATAGTTACACCTTTTTTCATAAGATCATTTAAAACCCTGTCTTTTATTATCTTTTCTGCTTTTGCTAACTCCACTCTAGAATTTATACCCATGCCTTCTTCCTCTTCATTAGTTAACACTGCTTTTACTATCATGTTTTTATCTGCACATATTTTTATTATATCTGTAAGGTAATATTCTTTCTTTATATTGTTCATTTTTATTTTTGAAAGATCATGAAAAAGAGTTCTTGCTTCGAATACATATGCTCCGACATTTATCTCGCGTACTTTTTTTTGATCATTATCTGCATCTTTTTCTTCTATAATATTAATGACATTATCTTTATCATTACGTATTATCCTTCCATATCCTTGCGGGTCATTAACAATAGTTGTAAGCAATGTTATTTCTGCTTTTGTTTTTTTATGGGTTCTTAATAATTGTCTTATTGTCTC
>JAQVOV010000009.1 GCA_028702395.1 Candidatus Omnitrophota bacterium | reverse complement strand
ACTATCGTAAGTCAACTGTTAGATACGATTCTATTTACTCTCGGAGCGTATCATAGCAGATCAACTTTAGCACCTGATGGAAGTTATGTAGGAGGAAACCGGTCAACTTTAGCGCCTGATGGAAGTTATGTAGGAGGAAGTAGGGCAACTTTAGCACCAGATGGAACGTATGTAGGTGGAAGTAGAGCAATTCTAGCTCCTGATGGGACATATGTAGGGAGTAATGATTAAAGGAGAATCTATGATAACATTAAAGAAATTAGATCAAGTATTAAAAGAAAAGTATCAAATGGTTGTGGGGTATTTTACCATTAGAGACCTAAAATACAAGATAAAGAAAACAGCTAAAATTAAAGCAAGAGGCAGATCTCTTATAACAGGAAGAAAAAAAACTGTTAATATTGCTTTTCAGGATTTTCTAATATGAAAGTTATAGGAGAGGTATTATGAGTTCTCAGGGGTTAATTATAATAATTTTGATTTTGTTAGCACTATTTAACACTTTTTACAGTAAATTCATGAGATGACCTGTAATTTTATATTGCGACATAATATTGGCGTTTATTCTTGAAGGGTTATGTGTAAAGAGGTATAATGTAGCCAATGAAAACAAAAGAGTAAGTTTTGATTACTTAGAAAGGATTATATTATGAAAATAATTATTTCCAAAGCTCAAAAGAAACTTTTAATGGTATTTATAGTTGTTCAGTTAGCAATTATACTTTTCCCACCTTTCCTTATGCACGTTCAAACAGTAAGAGAACATAAGGGGTTCACTTTTATTTGGAATACTCCTGGTAATTATGAATCAATAAATATAGGATTACTTTTTATTGAATGTATTGTATGTTGGGTAATTACAGGGGCACTTTTTTTGTTGTTTTCAGAGTCAACTAAAGATAATAATCAAAAGTGATGAAAACATTTGTATTGATAGGTAAAAACTTGCTGCACAAAAAGATAGTGTAGATTTGTAAGTATTAGTGCTCGGGTCTTGAATTTGTAAGTATCGTTAAGTTAGGTATATATGGAAAAAAAGATTCTAGTGACAGTAAATATTTCAAAACAAAAACTTCTTTTATATTCCGATAAGAAAAGAATAAAGGAGTATAAAGTTTCAACATCTAAAGTCGGCATTGGCAATAAATATGGTACTAACAAGACTCCTTTAGGCAAACATATTATCTCAAATAAGATAGGAAGAGTTGCTAAGTGTGGCGCGATATTTAAAAAACGAAGGAATACTGGAAGAATAGCTAAGATAAATAAAGATACAGGAGATTTAATAACTAGTAGAATTTTACGATTAAAAGGATTGGAAAAGGGTGTTAATAAAGGTAAAAATATAGACACTTTTAAAAGATGTGTTTATATACACGGTACTCCTGAAGAGAGGCTAATAGGAAAACCAGCTTCACATGGTTGTATACGTATGAAAAATAGAGATATAATAGACCTTTTTAAAAGGGTTAAAAAAGGTGTTATGGTAAATATTAAAAAAACAAATAAGGGACGGTAGATGTTTGATCCAGGAGAAAAAGAGAGAAATCTAGAAGCAGAGCACGAAAACAATAGGCGGATTTATGGGGAATGTCCAAGATGTGGTGCCCCTAAAGGGAGTTATCTCGAAGACCAATGTCGATATTGTTTTTACAATTTTCAATTTAAAAAGGGTAATAACGGAAAAAGTTCTCATGGCTTTAAAACAGATAATTCTAAAACAATACATTCTACAAAAAAGGGTGATATTGCTGCACAAAAAGTTATAATATCTTGTCCAAACTGCAAGCAAAAACTTAGAGTTCCATTATTCAAAAAACAAAAAATATGTTTAGAATGTTCTAGATGTCAGATTACATTTAAATTCGATGGTTATAAATACAGAATAAGACAAAGAATTGTTTCTATGGGAATCATAGTGTTGATTGTTTTGTTACTAGTTGCAGATTTATTTTTGCCGTATTTTTTCATTAAGAAAAAATCAGTTGAAATAAAGAAAATTCGACAAACTTATGTGCTTGAAGTGGAAAAGAAGCAAGAGCAATATTCCAAAGAGTTAGTAGATATTGAAAAAGGTTATAAAGAGAAGTTAGATAAAGTAAATGCTGGAGAATTAAAGATTCAGGCAACAAACTATTATAGAAATATTTGGGAAGAACGGTCTAATTATAACAGTAGGTATGCAATAACGCCAAGAGAAAAAGCCCAATTGGAAATGGTGGCTTTATCAAAGGAAAAAAACCGAAGCATTGAAGAAATAGTAGAAAGTATTGCAATAAAAGCATCGCCAAAAAATTCTGAAATAAGAGCTTATACAACTAAAGGTGGTGTAAATTTAGATTTAAATTTTGATATGGCAGAAATGACAACAGGAGAAAAGGGAACCAGGACAAAACATGAAAGTTTACAGTCATTAAAAAAAGAAGCAATTCGTTTGATTGCAAAAGTAACAACTGATCTTTATGAAATTTGCCGTGGACTTGAGCTCAACAAAATAGTTGTAGGATGTAAGCACTTTGTAAGTGTTGATCAGGAATATGGCCCACCAGTGAAAAGAGATACAATAATATATCAAATCAGCTTAAAAGAAAAGGATATAAAAAGCTTAGAACATAATCCTTTTTTAGATATATATGCAATCAAGAAATACTTTAATATTGAGAAAGATGAATTTCCTAATTTGAGACTGGAGACCATATAGTGAATAATAAATTAAAAATATATGTTTTTGTACTGTTGGGTGTTTTAGCTTTAGAATTTCTAATATTTCAAGGTATCAATAGTGAGAGAATAAAGGAAATAGATTCAGAGCATTATACTGCTACAAAGCGAATGCGTTTCAATCATGCAAAGTCTAAAAAGGTTTTAAATGATAACTATGATAAAAAGTATTATATGGCTACAGGCAAGAATGTCTATGAAAGAATATATAATATTAAAAATCAATCGATTATAGAGATGATAAAAGGGCTTGCTGATGAAAGTTTTCCTCAGGGTTGGAAAACTGAAGTTAAAGTTGAAGAGTTCACTAATTTTATACTGTTAGTGCAAAAAGAGATTGATAATAGTGAATGCAACGTGACAGAAGTTGAAAAATATTTGATACCAATTATTGAATATTCACAACCATATTTAAAAAATGTAGCCATATTTGATGAAAAACATAAATGTATTATGTTTTTTGATGGTGATAGTCTTATGGAATTGAGTGAAAAACGAAAGTTGTCAGAAGAAGTTGTTAATGATGTTCTTAATAAAGGACAAAATTTCACTAGGTATAATTCTATTAAGATTCCTTTTGAAGTTTTGCATGGACATATTTTTATACCTGTTATAGTAGGTGGGAAATATGAAGTAATGATGATGTTGGATACAGGGGCTTCTACAACTGTTCTTTCTGAAGAAGTAGCTAGTGCAACGTCTTTTCAAAATGAAGACTTAAACAAGGTTGAGCATAGGACGTTTTCTACAGCATCAGGCATTATGACATGTCCTATTTTAGAACGCAAACTATCTGTTGGGAGTTTAGACATTGTCCAGCCTATAGCAGTGAATTTTAAGGATGATACAAATCTTCTAGGCGTAGATTTTTTCAAGGATTATAATTACAGAATAGATAGTGATAGTAAATGTATTTATGTATGGAGTAAAGAATAGTGTCAAAATGTACAGTAAAAAACAAACAATATGATAAGAAGATATTCAGAATAATAAGCATACTTAATATGCTTGATAAAGAGGGTTCTGTAAAGACTTCTGAACTTGCAACAGGGTTTGGGGTAAATGTTCGTTCCATCCAAAGAGATCTTGCTCTTATAAATGCCACAGGTTTTCCCGTAACAACAGTTGAAAAAGGAGAGTATAGATTTGTTGATGGTTTTTCACTTAAGAAAGCACATTTGTCACACCAAGAGGCCTGTTTATTATCCTTAATGAAAGAAATAACACAGAACCTTGGTAAAGAATTTGAAGATTCTTTTAAAGCTTTATACAACAAGGTTATCGGAGTAGAAGAAGAAAGTCCATATTACATAAAAATACCGGATGGATTTAAACTCGATAAAGAATATCCTTTTATAAACGATATGAAAGAGGCTATTGAAGATTCTAAGAAGATATATCTTTGTTATTTAAACAATAATGTAAAGAAATGTTTTGAACTTGATCCTTTGAAGCTAATATTCTTTAATGGATGGTGGTATCTTTTGTGTAGGGTAGACCATAACGATAGTATTATAAAACTTAGGTTGGATAATATCTCAGATGTAAAGGTGCTTAATAAACACTTTGTTTATGCAGATAATCTTAAGAAGATGTTGGATGACAGCACAAATGTATGGTTTCAGGAAAAAAGGGATGTTATTGTTAAAATGCAGGTAGATGCACAAGTTGCACCTTATTTTGAAAAGAAAAAATATTTCCCATTACAAAAAACAATTAAAAAAAATAAAGACGGTTCACTTGCCATAGAATCAAAGATCGCATATAAAATGGAAGTTATTCCAGATGTTCTTAAATGGATACCTTATGTTAAGGTTATATCTCCAAAATTTATTAAGGATGAGATAGATACTAGGATAAAAGAATATCTTAAAAAGAAGGTTTAAATGAAAAGAAATATTATATTCATGCTATTAGTATTTATTGTAGGGTGTGGAGGTAACTATAAACAAGATCTAAGGAAAGCAGAAAACGCATATAAGGCAGGGGAGAAAGAAAAAGCAAAAGTATTTTATGAACAAGCTGCAAAAAAAGGAAGTGGAGAGGCTTATTTCATGCTTGCTAGTGAATATAGTAGTACGCACGAAAATAATGTGTACTATTATGCGGAAGCGGCAAAGAGAGGGAATGGAGAAGCTTTGGGGTATACGCTTGACAATCTTTTGTTTCGAGCTAACAGTTTAAAAGTGGGCAATCCGCAAAAGGCACTAGAGATATACTATAAAGCTAAGAAAGCAAATCCAGATTTGAAGTTATATGATGAAGAAAACAAAGTCAGAATTATGAAAATGTGTGTTGAACCAGGAGACTTTGATGCAGAAGCTTTTTGTAAAAAATATGGCCTTGAGCCAGAAAATAATGATGAAATGTATCATGTTTGGCAAATAGCCGAAGAGGTGTCAAAGGGTGGACGTTTTGGAGATCCTGACCCTAAATTAATTTTGCAATTAGTTGCTCGTGGTGGATGGGCACCTGCTGAATTAGAAATAGCTGTTGAGGAAACTTATAAGAATTGGAAGAATGGTGAGGCAAAAGAGTTCAATATTTGTGACCATATTACTAGTGGAGGAGGGATGGGTTTTTGTTCGTCAAGGGCAAATGAGCAAGATGAAAAGGATAGAGATTCAAAATTAAAACAATTAAGTGAAAAACTTAATGAGAGTTCTCAAGAAATACTTGAAGAAGCTTATGAAGTAGCAGTTAATTATATTGATCTGAAAGTAGTAAATGAAGAAATGCATGATGGTAGCGGACGTGCAGCATGGATGATTCAGTCTGAGATGAAACAGAAAAATGAATATTTAGATTTGATTGAAAAGATATCTGATGGTTTTGTTCCTTCACCTAAAAATAATTTTGAAAAAGCGGATCAACAACTGAATCAAACATATAAAAATGTTAAAGAGCAACTTATAAAACTTTCTAAAAATCCTTATTTGCCTAAGTTTGAAGATGTACGAGAGGTGCAAAGGCTTTGGATTAGCTATCGAGATATTTCAGCGCAATTGTTTTTTATGATAAATCCTGAAGTTAGTGAAAATATATGGAAAGCTTGGTTGACTGAAATAAGAAACAAACAGTTAATAGCTATTTCAAAAAACGAATTGGCTAGTTTGCCTTATTAGAAAGAATAAAAATGAAGAAACTAATAATGATTTTTTTGTTACTACTTGTGATTTCAATAAAAGCTTTTGCATATTATGAGGCCTATCCACCTTATATGTTTACAGAAGAACCTTTTGAATCTATTGAATATAAGGATTTTAGTGAAAAAGAAGTTGTCGCAGATGAAGATAACGAGCAAAGCCTTTTTGTGTTCACATCACCGAGTGAAGATTATACGCTGGTTCGCAATTGTGGTTGGGGTACTGTTGATACAGGTTCCAAGGATTTGAAGTATAAAAATAAGATTCTAATGGAAGGAGATGATTTCAACTCCACATTAGAAAGGGCCATTGAATTAGATCTGGATGGGAATGGATTAAATGATTGTGTCGTTTTCAGGCAATATTTTGGTAATTCGATAGCCGTACTTCAGGGGAAAGTAGATATTTTCTTAAGATTTTCAGAAACAGAATTTCAGCATATATATTATGAAGGTTTTTGTATAGGCTCGGAAGATTTTGTTGATATGGACAAAGATGGTAAGAGTGAAATTATTAGATTGGATCTTGTTAGGGGAGCCGATAAAAAAGGTAAAGAACATAATTATTGGGGATATAATATATATGAGTTAGTTGATGGTAAAATGGTTAATGCAAATGAGAAATATGAAGGTTTTCCAAAGTACGTATGGTATACGGAAAAACATAATGATAAAGATACTAGTCATTTGACAAAGGAATATAGAGAAAAGCTTGCTAAAGAGCAATATAGTAAAATAGAACAAGAAAAGATACGGATTTAAATTGTGAAAAGATGTAAAGTAAACCCTGAAAAGACTCTTCAAGTTATCAATCCTACACTTGCCAAAGAATGGCATCGTACCAAGAATAAAGATCTTACACCACATGATGTAGTTCCCGGTTCCTCAAAAAAAGCATGGTGGAAATGTCCAAAGGGAGATGACCATGTATGGGAAGCCGTAATAGCCTCTAGAGCAAAAAATAATTGTGGTTGTCCATATTGTTCAGGAAGATATGCTGACAAGAATAATAATTTTAAAAAAACCAATTCAAAAATATTAAAAGAGTGGCATCCGACAAAGAATGGAAAGCTAAAACCTAGTGATTTTACACCTCGATCAGGTGTAAAAGTGTGGTGGAAATGCTCAAAAGGGGATGATCACGAATGGCAATCTACTATTGCTAGTCGTACTACTGGGAATGGTTGTCCTGTTTGTTCTGGAAGAAAAACTGTTAAATCAAACAGTCTTGCAACATTAAATCCAGAATTAGCAAAGGAATGGCATCCTGTAAAGAATAAAGATCTTACGCCATATGATGTGGTTCTTGGATCAAATAAGAAAGTTTGGTGGAAGTGTTCCAAAGGAGAAGACCATGAATGGCAGGCAACTGTTGTTGGAAGGAGTGAAGGAAGTAACTGTCCTGTTTGTGCTAATAGAAAAATTGTTAAGTCAAACTGTCTTGCAACATTAAATCCAGAATTAGTTAAAGAATGGCATCCTACAAAGAATGAAAATAGAAATCCCTACAATGTTCATCCTGGATCTAGTTTTAAGGTTTGGTGGAAGTGTAAGCATGGTCATGAATGGAAAACTGGTATTGAATATAGAGGAATTCGAAACCAAGGTTGTCCAAAATGTGGTCAAAAAACAACTCTGCCAGAATTGAGGATTTTTTCTGAATTGAAAACAATATTTCCTTTAATTCAACACAGAACATTTATTAAAGGTTATGAAGTTGATATTTATATTCCTGAGTTAAAGGTGGGGATAGAGTATGATGGCGTTTTTTGGCATAAAAAGAAGAGCGCAAAAGATAGAGAAAAGAACAAAGAACTTGAATCAAAGATATTACTTATTAGAGCTAGGGAAGAAGGATTGTCAAAAATAAGCAGTAAGGATATTATAGTAAACAAAAGAAAAATTTCTATAGAATCAATCAAAAAACTCCTACGGTTGATACTGAAGTATAGAAACATTAAATCTACAAAAACATTAAATAAAATTGAACAGTATCTAAAACTTAATAACTGGGTTGCATCGAAGCATTTCAGAGAACTATGTGTTCAAAGAAATCATATAAATTTTGAATCGTCCATTAGTTATCTCTTTCCAAAAATAGCAAAGGAATGGCATCCAACTAAAAATGATCCCTTTCTCCCAGAATACTTTCCAGCAGGATCACATAAGCACATTTGGTGGAAATGTCCAAAGGGAGATGACCATGTATGGAAAGCTGCTATATACACGAGAGTGAAAGGCCATGGATGTCCAATTTGCTCTGGACAAAAAGCTGTTAAATCAAACAGTCTTGCAACAATAAATCCAAAATTAGCATTAGAATGGCATCCAACTAAAAATGGTGATTTCACGCCATATGATGTTAGGCCAGGGTCTCACAAAAAAGTTTGGTGGAAATGTCAGAAAGGTGATGACCATGAATGGCAATCTCTAGTTAAAAGTAGGGCAAAAGGAATTGGTTGTCCTTTTTGTTCAAACAAAAGAGTTTCAAAGGATAATTGTTTAGCTAAAACACACCCGAAACTAGCAAGGGAATGGCATCTTACTAAAAATAAAAATATAAATCCGCAAAATGTTACCTATGGAGTATTTAGAAAAGTTTGGTGGAAATGTAAGAACGGTCATGAATGGCAAGCTTTTATTGCTAATAGAGCTAGAAGAGGAGATGGTTGTCCACATTGCAAAATAAAAAGACCAAAAAAACAAATAAAGGAAAAAAAAAGATGAAAAAGTATATAATAGCAGGGGCTTTATTTTTGCTTTTAATAATAACAACAAATTATTCATATCCCTTAGATGTTTTTAAAGAAATGGGGCAAATCAGCGCGAAAGATGAAGAGAAAAAAATGAATGAGGGTCTTGTAAATCTAATAGATCCTCAATTGTGTGAAGAGTTTTCTCATAGATATTTAACAGATCAAGATGTTAAGTTGCTATACCAAGAGTTTCTTAATATAATTGTTGAACCACCCAATCCAGATACTTATACCATATATGAGATAGAAAATGCTGAAGAATCGTTATATAAAACAAAAACATTAGTCATTAAGATCAATAGTATGATTAGAGCTATGCCTATGGAAGTTTTGGAAAAATATGGATATTTGCTACAGGCAATGCGAGATGTTGCTTACTATGATTTTATTCATATACCTTATGCTATGAGAAACGATAATTCTAGAGATTATTATTGGTGGGGCATTCATCATAAAAGTTTAAGGGAAGCAAAAGACCTCTATAGTAAAATAATGGAATGATTTAATATAAGAGTAATTGTGTGTGGTTATGGAGGATGTCCATAACAATAGCATGACACTTTATAAGCTATTGGAGATAATGGAGTTATCTCTATTTGCTCACAAGAAACATAGACAAAAAAGGACAAAATGACAGCATTTTTTGATAGTTTGACCCTCAATCGGAGCAGTAATATCTCTACAACTTATATCTCGGAAATTGCCTATATAGGAAGAATATCATTAAATAGTTATATATATAAACTGAATAAAACAGAGATAAAAGGGGATATTAAGTAATACTCCCGTACCAAATTAAGAAGGCCATTCTCTGATTAAGAGAATGGCCTTTAATTTGTCCCGAGCAGAATCCCAATGCACTGCATTGGGATTGCGAGGGGCATATACGAACAAAGGCATTTATCATGTATTATCTGTACATCCTAAAATGTAAAGACCAATCCCTATACACCGGCATAACAACCGATATAACACGACGGGTAAAAGAGCATAACACAGGTAAGGGTGGTAAATATACTCGCTCTAAAAGACCAGTAAAGCTTGTTTTTAGCGAAGAGTATAAAGACCGCTTAAAAGCACAAGTTAGAGAAGCAGAGATAAAATCGTGGAACCGTGCAAAAAAAATGCAATTAATTCAGAAATGATCGTTTTCTTTAAGTAAATATTAAAGTGCCTCCTAAAGCTATCTCCCTATCTCTAAAAGCCCTATCAATTAATCGCCCATATTGAATCGGATTATAGGGGATATATTGCCAATGAGGATATTCGTATAAAAAATGCTGCTTGACAAACAGCCAGTAAGTTAATAAAATACTAACATACTGGAGGTATCTTAAATGCATTTATCATTAAGAAATTTAGCTTTAGTTGAAGAATTCGATTATAACTTTATCAGAAGTGCTCTTTCTGATTATAAGAATCCCCGCGTTAAAATAAATGATCTTATAAAAAAGGGTGAGATAATACGGGTTAAAAAAGGGCTTTATGTTTTTGGCTCTAAACTCTCTCAGCAACCGTATTCAAAGGAGACACTTGCTAATCTGATATATGGGCCTTCGTATATATCCCTTGAATATGCCCTTTCTTTTTACGGGCTTATTCCTGAGCGTGTAGAAACACTTACAAGTGTAACGAATAAAAAAAACAAGTTGTTTCATACCCCAGTAGGGAATTTTTCCTATAGATATATAAATCCTCTGCTTTATTCTTACGGTGTGACGCTGCATAAGATCGATCAACGGCATTCAATTTTGATCGCTACAAAAGAAAAGGCTGTTTCAGACATGCTTTATTTTTCAGATAGAATGACAGATTTATCTGATGTAGAAAAATATCTTTTCGAAAATTTGAGATTGTCGAAAAGAGATATATCAAAATTCAAATTAAAAGAAGTAAAAAAAATGGCTATGCTTTATGGCCATAACGTAAATCTTTTTTATGGTCTTCTGGAGAAAATGAAATGAATGATGCAATAAAGGTTATGCTTGATAGATACAATTGTCAGAGTGTCAATGATTATGAAAACGCGTTAAAGGAGATCATTCAGGAGATCGCTTTGTTGGGGCTTTGGCGTTCGAAGTTTTTTGAAAAAGCAGCTTTTTACGGTGGATCAGCATTGAGAATACTGTACGGACTTGACCGGTTTTCCGAAGATCTTGATTTTTCGCTTTTAAAAAAAGATAAGAAATTTTCTATTGAGAGCTACTGCAAGGCAGTTGAAGAAGAATTGAAAAGTTTTGGTTTTTCTGTTTCAGTGCAAAAAAAAGAAAAGACAGTTAAAACAAATATTGAATCTGCATTTATAAAAGGCGGAACATTAAATAACATGATAATTATTGAGGTGCCTGAGATCGTGAAAAAGAAAATTCATTCAGGAAGGGGACTGAAAATTAAATTAGAAGTTGATATAGATCCACCGGCAGACTTTAAAACAGAGGCTAAATATATTTTGCACCCAATGCCGTTTTCTGTTAATGCCTACGCATTACCATATCTTTATGCCGGTAAAATGCATGCAATATTATGCAGATCCTGGAGTAATAGAGTAAAAGGCCGTGATTGGTATGATCTTGTCTGGTATATTGCCAGAGGGGAGTCCCTTAGCTTGAAGCATTTATATATGCGGATGAAACAATCCGGACACTTAAATAAGTATAGATCTTTAACAGAATACAGGTTTATTCAATTGCTTCAGGATAAAATTGATTCCACTGATTTTGAAAACGCAAAAAAAGATGTTGAGCCTTTACTTAAGGATCCATTATCTATTGTAGTTTGGTCTAAAGAATTTTTCAGCACTATTTGTAAAAAGATCAAAATTATTTAGGATGATAGTAGAAAACCTAAGGTCAAATTTCCACAAGTGACAGGACCACACGATCTAGCACATGACTTTTGCCCATAACCCACAAATATAAATTCATTAATACAAAAAACATGTCTGTCCCAAGTTGCAGTTAAACTCAGCAGTGGACAGACATGTTTTTTATAGCTTGATCTTGGGACATACCTAGGGGTGTATTTTAACCATCGGTTAGGTGTGTCCCAAGAAGCAGGTCAAAAGCACAAGTTAGAGAAGCAGAGATAAAATCGTGGAACCGTGCAAAAAAAATGCAATTAATTCAGAAATGATCGTTTTCTTTAAGTAAATATTAAAGTGCCTCCTAAAGCTATCTCCCTATCTCTAAAAGCCCTATCACTTAATCGCCCATATTGAATCGGATTATAGGGAGTATATTGCAAATAAAGGCATATGTGGTATTAATAATAAAGTCGATTAAGTGATAATAGATGCTATTTTGAGAAGATTTATCTCGACATTACAATATAAATTATATTGACTTTATAGACTATCATGATAAAATGTCTAACATAACTAAATGTCCAATAAGCAATGGACATTTAGTGGCAATGGACATTTGTTAAAGGAGGAATTATATGAACATACTATTAAGCGATAAAGCTGCAGTAATTATACGTGCTATGCTATTACAACCAAACAAAAAATGGGTTGCTAGAGATTTTGAGAAGGGATTTTGTGTAGGACGCGCGCGTGCGGCTACAGTTTTATGTGCATTACGTGATCAAGGGTTTGTAGGAGGAATTCGTTCGGGAAGACTTGCCTATAGTATATTGCAGAATAAAAAGGAATTGATAGAGGAGTGGTTAAATCTCTATAAATTTGAGCGTAATGAATCCTATCTTTATTATTCTGCTCAGGAAGATGTTTTAAGTCGCTTGAAAAGCTATTTTGCTTCAAAAAAAGAAAATATGGCATATGCATTAACGCTTCATACAGGGGCAAATTTAATTACGAATTATGTAAATATGCCAACTATATATTGTTATTTGCCAGCAACCAATTTCAAGAGTGCTTCATTGGATTTAAGACAAGCTCTTGATCTGAAAGAATTAAAAAGAGGTGGGAATTTTTGTTTAGTAAAGCCATATTATAAAACAGCTGTATTTTTTAATACTCAAAAAATAAAGGGTTATAATGTAGTTTCAGATCTTCAGCTTTATTTGGATCTGTATAATTTTCCGCAAAGGGGTAGAGATCATGCGGAGTATTTGCTTAAAACGTTAAAAGAAGAAGGGAAAAATATTGTCTAAAGAATTTCAGGGGAAGAAACTTCTTCTCAAAGTTATCAATGATCTGGCGGATTTTATGCCGTATCTTGTGCTTGTCGGAGGATGGGTTCCTTATATCTATGCAAAATATATTTGGAAAAACGTGCCGAATTTGGCCGTAATAACAGGAGATATTGATTTTGGAGTTGGTATTGGTGATTTTAAAGGTAAAGATACGATTTCCTCTCGTGTGCGAAAGCTGGGTTATGGAGAAAGACATATTTCAATGGATAGAATGATTCCTTTTGTTCCAATTGTAAAGGATTCTACTGGAGATTTGAAGGCTGAAGTTGAGTTTATTACTGATCCTAAAATGCCGAAAGATTTTGTAAAAAAACTTATTGGAACTGATATCAAGATCAATGAGATTAAACATTTTGGGTTACTGTTTGATTCGGTGTTAACAGTAAAAATCGAGGCTAGGAATATTCAAATACCTACGGAAGCTATGTTTACTTTTCATAAATTGCTTACTTTTGTTAAACGACAGAATAAGGAAAAACTAAGGAAAGATCTTTATTACATTTACTATATGTTGAGGTTCTGTCCAGCAAAAGAACAGTTAGCTGATAATGTAGTGGATCTTATAAAAACATTGAAAGAAGGAAAGAATGTAAAACAAAATCTTATTGAATATTTCAGTAGTGTTGACTCAAAAGGGCCATTATTAGTTGAACAGGAAAACGGTCCGGATGCTTATATTGATAATGTGAGGCAGGATGTATTTGATAGATTAAGTGGAATTCTACAAAGGGTCCAATTATGAAAATCTACGTTATCGGAGATATTCATGGCTCCTATAAGGGGCTTATACAGTGTTTTAAACGAGCTGAATTTGATTATAAAAAAGATCGGCTAATAGTGGTTGGGGATGTATGTGACGGATATCCTGATGTGAAAAAGTGCATTGATGAACTTTTGATGATAAAGCATTGCGAGTTGGTTATAGGTAATCATGACATGTGGGCTTTGGACTGGGCTTTGTATGGTAACAAACCTAGGATATGGACAAGTCAAGGAGGCTATCGGACAATAGCATCATATAATGGGGAACCTATGCCAAAAACACATATTGATTTTTTAAAAAGCGGAAAATTTTGGCTTGAATATAATGATAAAGTGTTTGTACATGGAGGATTTAACCCTGATGTATTGCTTAAGGAGCAAAGTCCTCAAACATTGGTTTGGGATAGAACACTTCTTGATATGGCATGGAAAAAACAGATTAATGGTTATAAATGTAAAATAGGGAAGTATAATGATATATTTATGGGGCACACGACAACAGAACTTTATAATACATTACAGCCTATGCATGTATGCAATGTATGGAATATTGACACAGGCGCAGGTTGGGCTGGTAAATTGACGATCATGAATGTTGATACAAAAGAATATTGGCAATCTGATCTAAGTTCAAAATTATATGGCAATACTCCAGATAAATTATAAAGAGAGGGTATAATGAAAAACAAACAATGTACAGAAGATAATAGAAGTTTCGAAGAAGCTTTCGATGAAAAAATAATGGAAAATATGTTAGAAAAAACAGATTTCACAAAGGCGGAAGTTAAGATGATTATAGAACAAATGAAAGAAGATAATTTATTTAGGCATATAATAAAACATTGCAGAATGAAAAAGAGAATAAGCGTGAAAAATATGGCAAAACTATTAGAAGTAAAAGAATCTGATATTAGAGATTTTGAAGGTGGAAACATAAGGAAATATCCAATGGGATTTATAAGTACTTATCTTAATCATTTAGGATTTGTGTTATCTTTGGGTATAAAGAAGAAGTAAGGATATATGTGAAAAACACTAGTACAGAGTTTTTACATGATAGGATAAATGAGCAGATAATTTTTTTTGCAGAATTTATGGCAAAAATTGCTGAAAAAGAAAAGCTATGTAATGATGATTGGCTTTTTATTGCAGAAAGTGGAACTTTTAATAGAGTTTTTCGCAGATGGTATCAAACTGTTTGTTTGGACGAAAGCTGGACAAATGATTTTGCAGGAGTTACACCAAAACAATTGGTTGAAAAGGTAGTAACTGATACGTTTTCTTCTACAAAAAAGTCAATATATGTTTCGGTTTTTTTGGATGAAGATGTTTTACATAAAAAAAGCAAAGTGTTTCTGCGAGGATATTTGTTAGATTTTTTAATAGACAATGAGAAAAGGAAATGCAAGGATTCACCTTTAATAGATTCTTTTGAAGAAATAGAAAAATTGTTTAATAATGGGGCATCAATTAGTGAAAAGGGTATATTGAACAAGGTATATATCCCGCATTGGTACAAATATATTAATCAAGATAGAGATTTTTTGTCTTGGGTAAGCCATCTTTTATGGGAACAAAAGTTACTGCAATTTAAACCGACACTTAAATCCAAAAGAGGCATGGGAAGTTTGAATTCTCAGGGTAAGGCATATTTTTCTTTAGATGGCGCTGATCAATTACCTTTATTTATAAAAGCGATCATTTTGGAAGTTAAAGATAAGTTTGTTAATATCGTTTGCAATAAAATGAAAGATGAAAATACTCTAAAAGTATCCGAAAATAAAAAAGAAAAAATTTGCAATGAATTTAGTCAATTATTATATAAGGTAATAAAATGCGGGAAATGGATTGATTTTGATGTTTTTATAGAAGATGTGTGGAAGATAGTAGCTACGAATTTTCCGGATAAAGTTTGGAATTTAGACAAGATTTTGTGTTTAGAGGAAGAAAGGGATAGTGAAAAAATAGAAGATTTTTTAAAAACACTTTTTACTGATGAGTTGTTTAAAGATGTGATAGATGTTATTAATAAAGATTTCCTTTTTCCATTTAATTGTTATTTGGGAATTATTGAGTGTGTTTGGACTTCATCTAAAGGTTTTATTATGGATATGATGAGATACTTTTCTATAGCGAAACAGTTATCGCATAAACATTATTATCATAGTGAAGAAAGAAAACTTTTTGAAGAGTTTTGTGATCTTGGATTTATCCCCTGTACTTCTTTTAAATTCATGGATTGCTTGTTTAGTTAGAAGTGTTAGGTTTAAGAGCATTATAGGGGTAATCTTGTTTTGTTAATCTAGCGTAAGGATAGTAGTTTTGCGATTATAAAGCAGGCAATAAAAAAGTAAAGCCAGCCCTTGGCTTTGCCCGTAACCCCAAAAATAAATTCCTTAATACAAAAAAGGTGTCTGTCCCAAGTTGCAGTTTAACTTCAGCAGTGGACAGACACCTTTTTTATAGCTTGACTCGGGACACACATAGGAATCAGTTTGCCCATTGAATAGGTGTGTCCCGAGAAATGAAAGAATAAAGTAGAAAAAGTGTGGAATGTGGAGATCTGACCCCATAAATGCTGAAAGAATAAAATAGAAAAAGTGTGGAATGTGGAGATCTGACCCTTAAAAAAAACAAAAAAAGCCAACAAAACGCCACCAAAATAATCCCATTTTAAACTTCTTGCAAAATAAAAAGGTAAGGAGTAAAATAAAAAAAATGAAACAATACAGCTCACCAAATATAAAAGCAGTCACGCTAGATCCTGAACAAGCAATACTAGAGATTTGTCAAGTAGCTGGAGCATATATGTTACCAGGAAATCTTTGCTATAGTTTGGGTGGTGGAGCTCCTTGTGCTATTGCAGTTAGGGGTGTACAACTCGCGATTCGTACTAGACCTCCTGAGACATCAGCTTCGCCAAGTTAATTCAGGAGAAATCAGAATGTTCCACAAGCTCGCTACGCGTAGCTCGAAGCTTGAGGCCCAATCGAGGACGTTCCTTCGTTTTTACTTTTACCTTTTTCCTTTTCTACGCACAACGCATAACCATCGGTTAGGTGTGTCCCGAGAAGTTCTGATTGACAAATCCATATTGAGAATGTAAACTATCAAAAAAAAGCTATATATGGTGCAGCTGCAATTCCAGCAGCTGAAGTTTCTTCTAAACCATCATAAACCAAATTTATAACAAGAATAAAGGTATATTATAATTGTGAAAACTTATGTATCCCCAAAAACGAAAGTAGTTCAGCTTGATCCTGATCAAGCCATTTTACAAATTTGTGCAGTAGAAGGTATTTTTCTGCGAAATGGAGCAGATACTTTCCCTTATTGTGGGCGCATACTAGGGACAACAGGACCAATATGTACATATCTACCTAAAGGTGGAACTGGAGGTGGTACACCTATGAGTCCTAGAGACCTTGCTGGCGATGCTACCGATCAAGTAGCCCCAAGCTAAAGTTAATGGCATATTTGAACCATGGGAACCATGGGGGCACGTCTTGAATTTCGCACTTTTAACCCGTAACTCCACAAATATAATTTCCCCAATTCAAAAAACATGTCTGTCCCTAGTTGTAGTTAAACTCTTCAGTGGACAGACATGTTTTTTATAGCTTGATCTCGGGACACACATAGGAATCATTTTGCCCATTGGATAGGTGTGTCCCGAGAAACCAAAGGACTTTAGATCCCGGTATTCCCATGATTCAATAGCGAGGGAAACCGGGATGACAAGGTACGTACTACGAGTTTCGCGTCACGAGCTTTGCGCCTATCTTCCACAGCTCGCCTGCGGCAGGCAGGCTTTTACCTTTTTACTTTTTACTTGTCTGTGTACTACGCATAACCATCGGTTAAGTGTATCCCGAAAACTCAACACCGAAAGCAGCAAATCCAATCATCCCTCTTCCCAAACGCATATCTCTGTGCTAAAATAAAGGCGTCTTGAGTTTTATGAGGAAAACTAAGTATAGGATTCCTCAGCAGACACTAGACACAGTACTCACGGCACATGGATCCATAGAGCAAATAAGGAGGACTAAATAAATGGAAGTGCGGCACGAACAGAATATTTTAACATTTTCTGCTTGCGGGGCATTGTTCTTTGCTTTACTGGCATTGACATGGGGTTTCTTGGCTAAATCCCAAATGATAATGTTCGACGGTATTTATTCTTTTATTAGTCTCTTGTTGACAGGTCTTTATCTTTACGCTTCTAGAAGTATGGCTATGGGCAGTGACGAAAATTTCCAGTTTGGCAGAGCACAGATGGAACCTATGGTAATAATAGTGCAGTCAATTGTTTTACTGGTGATATGTGTAAAAGCTTTTAGCGGTGCTGTTGTTTCATTGTTTTCAGGAGGTCAGGAAATAAACAACATATCTGGTATGTCATATGCTGCAATTGGGGTAATAGGCTGTTTTTTTTGCTGGCATGTTATTCTTAGGATGGCAAAAAAAAATGCGCCTAGATCAGAATTGATAAAAACACTAGGTTCACAATGGCTTATGGATACGCTTTTAAGTCTTGCTGTGTTGATAGGATTTTTTATCGGTTATATTATTCAGCGTGCAGGATATGAGTACTATTCTAGATATATGGATTCCCTTATGGTAGTAATTGCAGTTCTATTTTTTGTGAGAGAACCGATCGTTTCTTTTATAACCGGTATAAGAGGCATGCTTATGATGGCTCCTGAGAGAAGGATATATAAAGCAACAAAAAAAGCAATGAAAAAAATAGCAAAAGAAAAAGGGTTTGATGATATTATTTTACGTCTTGGTAAATCAGGACGTGAACTTGTTTGTGAAGTCGGTTTTGTGACCAAAGATCCTAACAATTCATGGGCAATAGGGGAAATGGATAAAATACATAGAGAGGTCAAAGAAGAGCTCACCAAATTGTTTGATAGTCAATTATGGTTATGTGTATCATTTGTGCATGACAAGAAATTAGTTTAAACATAGGAGGAATGATGAATAATAGTAAATTAAAGATAATCGTAACACTAGGCGCAATAATTGTAGGATGTTCAGTTGTTGCTTTATGGGTTCTGCTTCCAATTCCTTTTTCTTTGCGCGAGCAAGCACCTGTTACATCTGAGGAATTCTTTTTAATGAAAATAGAAACCGAAATGGATAATATGAGAATGCTTCTAGCACTTAGAACTAATATGGGGTTTATTGAGGCACAAGACCCTGCAGAGAGGATCCGGGATCTATGTTTTAACAAAGATAAAAAAGCTTGGAAAAAATGGAGCGCAATAGTAGATGATATGCATTCTTTGTATATTCGACTTGCGCTTGAAGGAACTGCTTCTTTAGAGGAAGTATTAAATGAACTTTATACAAAATATCCTTTTTTACAGTTAGAAGGGGTAGAACAATAAAAGAGCGTATTTTTTAAATGCCTGCAGAAGTAGAGCTTTTTGCATACATTTTCCATAAGGGATAGAGAACTTCACTGATCTTACAACCAAAAGGAGCTTAAAATGAAACAAAAGACATTATTACTTGTGATAGACATAGCCCTTCTTTTTTTGCTTGTGAAAGGCATGTCAGTTTTTTCGTTTTTCTTTTTATTAATATTATGGTGGTTTGTTTTTTTCCAGGCTATTTTTATATTATTAGATATTTTGCTGGCACTTTATTTTAAGAATAAAGAAAAACACACAAATGTAAACAAAGAAAAACTTAAAAACGGGGATATTCTTTTGTGTAAAGGTTATGACATTGTATCTTGTTTAATTAAAAGGAATACAGGAAGTATATATTCGCATGTAGCAGTTATAGCTTCAGCAGAACTAGGTTTAGTCGTAGAGGCTATTCCAACGGGAGGTGTTAGAGCTATCAGTATAGACAACTATAAAACGTCTTATGATGTTTATAGAGTCAAAGAAGAATATGTTTTTGATGTTTCAGGAGTAGTTTCGTATCTTGTCAGGATGTTAGCGCGCGGGTATGATTTTATTTCAGTAACAAGACTAGGTTTTAAAATGCTCAGAAGAAGATCAAAACTAGCAAAATTATTAGGGTTAAAGCTCCTTCATAAGAAAAGTTCAGCAGATACTTTACAAGAAGGCGAAGACTACTTTTGCAGTGAATTATGTTATAAAGCTTTTTTCTTTGGCGGAAAATTAGATATTGTTCCAGAAGTAGCAGATGGTGAGACAACTTCCCCAGGTGATATTTCCAGAAGCCTAATTGTTGAAAAAGTAACCTGATCAAAGGAGCAGATGTATTATCTTTATATTATAAAATGTTCTGATCAAAGTCTATATACAGGTATAACAACAGATATCACACGCAGGATTAAAGAGCATAATGCAGGTAAAGGCGGGAAATATACACGAGCAAAATGTCCTGTCAATCTAATGTATAAAGAGTTACATAAAAACCGTTCAGAGGCACAAATTAGGGAAGCTTATATTAAGTCTTGGACAAGAGCAAAGAAATTGAAACTATTTACAAAATGATTTTTAAATGTATAATAAGTATACAATGAAAAAATATATAAAACCAAAAACGAAAGCAATAACACTTGATAATGATCAAGCAATATTACATGTATGTATAGTAGGTGGATTCTACATAAATACTTTTGGAGGCAATTATTGTTTGGCTAGTGCTGGTATTGGCCTTGCATGCAATCACACGCCTAAAGGTGCACTATCATTTATTGGTCTGGGTGCAGGTACCAGTAAAGATGCTGCCTCTTCTTAAATTATAACCAAAAACAATCCATTAAATTAAGTCTAAAAAATTCAGAAAATCGTTTTAACCCTGATAAAAACATACTAAAATACCCTCATTTTAAAAAACTGGAAAAATCGGAAGAGTATGGTAAAATGTGTTTATGAAAAAGTACATGAAGCCAAAGATAACTATAGTTGACCTTTGTGTAGAACAAGCTGTTTTACAAGTATGCCGGGTTGAAAATGGATTGTGGATAGGACCGGTTGAAGACTTTGGTACATATTGCAGTGCGACAGGCGGAGCTACTGGGCTTTGGGTTGCTTGTCATGACGGGGCAAAAACAACACAAACAGTTGATGTAAACGGTCAATCAGGGCCAAACGAAACCCCAGGGTCTTAAATTTTTTTATAGCTGTAATTTTGGGTGCCAGTTCAACTAAAGTAAAATTAAAATTAACAGGAAATAGCATGGCAAACATCAGACAAAAAGTCATTGATATGTTAAAGTTCCCGCAATTATCCAATTTAGCTACAATAACATTGGATGGAAAACCCTGGACCAGGTATGTTATGATACAAGCAGAGGATAACTTTGATATACACTGTGCTGTTTGTGTTAATTCAAGAAAGATAAAGCAAATAGAGAGAAATCCTGAAGTACATCTTACCTTTGGTATACATGATTCACGAGATGTAAATAAACCTTATGTTCAAATTCAGGGAAAAGCAAAAATAGTAACTGATGAACAAATAAAGAAAAAATTTTGGAATGAAATGCTTTTAGCCATTTTTTCAGGGCCGCAGGATCCTAAATATGGAATTATCATGATAGAACCATATAGAGTAGAACTTAATAATCCTGGGTCACTTATTCCTGAAGTTTGGGAAAAATAATAAAAGTAATTCTAAAAGCCCATCAGATCACTATAAAAGAAGATCAAATCACTTTCGTTTTTTAAAGACTAGCAAACCAGGAAGTGAAGTGTTACAAAAAAAAATAGAAAGGGTTTTATGTTCACTGAAACCTGTGATGGCATAAGAATCGCATATGATGAATATGTCCAAGGCAAAGATACCTGTATTATTATTGCTCATGGATTTTGGAACAGTAAAGGATCCCCGCTTTTGTTAAAACTAAAAGATGCACTTGTTAAAGAGCATGATGTTATTATGTTTGATTTCAGGGGACACGGAAAATCCACAGGTTTTTTCACATGGACCGCTAAAGAGAACAATGATCTTAATGCAATTTTAGACTTGTTTGTTCCAAGGTATAAGAAAATAGGTGTTATAGGGTTTTCATTAGGCGGCAGTATAGCTATAAATACTGCTGCACAAAGAACTGATATAAATTCCTTGATCTGCATAAGTGTTCCATCAACTTTTAACAAGATAGATTATAAATTATTTAGCTTAAATTTTGAAAATGATATACAATATTCTTTGTTTTCTAAAGAAGGTCGGCAAGGTAAAGGATGTAGACCTGGCCCTTTTTGGCTTAATAAACCTTGCCCAATAAAAACAATAGAAAAAGTTAAAAGTCCTGTTTTGTATGTTCATGGAGAAAAAGATTGGGTGGTAGGCTCATGGCATTCAAAAGAACTTTTTTCTAAGACAAAAACGAATAAGGATATATATTTTGTTAAAAATGGGTTACATGCAGAATATTTGTTAAGAGGGGATTCTAGGGAACTTACCGATCGTATCAATAAATGGTTTGAAAGAACCTTAAAATAAAATTTCTGGGTTATACGATTGTTTGATGAGTCATGGAAAAAAAACAAGGAGAATACAATGATAATGAGTCTTGCTGTACTAATTCCATTATTGGTAATATGTTTGATATTATTTTTAAAGTTATTACCCCAAAATGCAGATATGCAAAAAATAAAATCATATAATTTGGGCACGATCCTTGTAGCAATTTTATTGAGCGTTATCTTTGCAGTAAGAGTAAGAGCTTCCATGATAAACGGCAGTGATGAGGCCTGGTGGCCTGTTATAGGTATAATATTTGCACCTGTAATTATGATAGAAACAATTTTTGTCTCAGGCTTAATAAGAAATTTTATTGTTTTTAGAAATAAAAAATGAGCCAAATAACTCAACAACTCAATAAACTCGCGAGCAAACAACAAGCAAACATCTTGCAACGATTTTTTAAGACCGGTAAAGGTGAATATGGCGAAGGAGATATTTTTATAGGTCTTAAAGTCCCGCAGATAAGACAAGTTGTAAAACAGTTCAAAGATCTTCCATTAACAGAGATAAAAAAACTTCTTAGTTCTAAAATACATGAATATAGAGCATGTGCTCTATTTTTATTAGTTGCCAAATTTGAAACAAATAATGAAAAACTAAAAGATAATATATATAAGCTCTATCTTGCAAATACTAAGTATATCAATAACTGGGACTTAGTTGATCTAAGTGCACCGAATATTGTTGGGCAATATCTGCTCGATAAACCTAAAGATATACTTTATTCATTTGCTGTATCAAAAGATCTATGGGAAAAACGGATATCCATGATATCAACGTATACTTTTATTAAAAACAAAAAATTTGTAGATACCCTAAAAATAGCAAAAATATTGCTTAATGATGAACATGATCTGATACACAAAGCTGTGGGATGGATGCTAAGAGAAGTTGGTAAAAGAGATCTAAAAACGGAAGAAAATTTCTTAAAAACTTGCTACAAAACTATGCCGAGAACAATGTTAAGATATGCTATTGAAAGGTTTCCTGAAGCTAAAAGACAGAGATATCTGAAGGGCACCGAGTAACGCGCTGCGAGCCACGAGCTGCGCGTAACGAGCTTGTGGAAAGTCCTGAACTGAGCCACGAGCTGCGCGCTGCGCGTAGCGAGTTGGTGGAAGGTTCTAAATGAGGTTTTGAAAAAGGTAGGCGAGAAGCTTGCGACTCGAAACGCGTAGCGCGAAAATTGTCATTTTGTGTTAATCCTTGTGCTTAAAAAAAATGAAAAATAATATGAAAAAATATATACAACCAAAAATCAAAGTAATCGAGCTTGATTCAAAACAAGCGATACTCCAAGTTTGCAAAATAAACGGTGTATATTTAACTTTAGCAGAAGACTGTGTTTATGTGTTTGGCGGGACTGTTCCTATAATGTGTTACAATACGCCAAAAGGCGCTACAACTTTTTTGTTTGATGGCAAAAAAGAAGCACAAAATATTCCATCATGAAAAAATATATTCTACCAATAATAAAATCAGTTAAACTTGATCCTAAACAAGCAATGCTCCAAGTTTGCAGAGCAGGCGGGATATATTTGTTGGCAGCTAGTACTGCTTACATGTGGTGTTCAACTGTAACTAGAACTGATTCAGCAGGTCCACCTTGTCTGTTTACCCCAAAAGGCGGAGAAGCAACAGCACAAAGGATGGATTTCCATGAATCGTTTTGTGATCTTTCCCAAGCTTTACCGAGCTAGACAGCTTTGAGAGCTTCGCGCTTAGAGCTGTGAGCCTCGAGTTAGCTGTGGGATTAGAGATAAACCAAGTCTGTCTCTTTCATGGAGCTTAGTAGGGCGCGGAAACCGCGCCCCTACAAAAAGCTATTTAATCACAGCTAGCGCTTTAGCTAACGTAGGGGCTATTGCCCTCAATAGCCCAACCCAATAAAACCTTGTTTTGGACGCTCCACTAGCTCGAAACTCGCACTCTCTTTTAGGGCCATCGAGGGCGATGGCCCCTACAAAACTATGTTTAAAACGAGCTCGAGGCTAAAAATTTTAACCTTTCACAAACATTTCACATTGTTAAATATCTTATATATGTTATAATAAAAAAATATGAAAAAGATTTCATTATTAATAATTCTTTACTATATGGTTTGCATTTCAAATGCAAACGCAGAAGTTATATTTACATGGCAGAATTGTGTGAATGAAGCTAAACAGAACAATCCTGATCTTGAGTCTGCATTTGAACAGGTCAATCAGGCAAAGGATTATAAGGATATTACTGTAACTCCAATGCTGCCTCAAATAGATGCTGATATTACTGGGACAAGGCGACAGACTTCAAGCAAAAGTTCCTCAGGTGAAAATACTGAAAGAACAGGTAATACCTATACATATGGACTGACTGCACAGCAGCTTATTTTTGACGGTTTTAAGACGTCATCAGAAGTTTCAAGCGCAGTAAAGACCCTTAAGGCTCAGGAATATAATTATGCTGTGGTTTCCTCTAATATAAGGTTAGATCTTAGAAGTGCTTTTGCTGAAC
>JAQVOV010000008.1:16649-25278 GCA_028702395.1 Candidatus Omnitrophota bacterium | reverse complement strand
AGCAAATAATAAGAAAAAGGATCCTGCCCAAAATTAATGTAGTTTACAGAAAGACTATATCCTTGACGAAAGTGTGTTTCAAAGATACAATGAGCAATAGCTTGGCGAGTTTCTATTATTAAAAAGGAGGCTGTATGAACTGTTATAACCCAGATACGCAATGTGGTACATTTGACTGGGGATACTTAGTAGTTAACCCATTGAAATGTATGCTTATAGAGTTAGTCAGATTTATCCCTAATATTTTGATAGCTGTGTTAATACTGTTCATAGGGTGGGTAACAGCACATTTGTTCAGATCTTTAGTTAGTGGAGTTATGAAATCCATAGGGTTTAACAGTATTGCTGATAAGATCGGGATTTCCCAGATAGAGGGCAAAGATAATAAGAAAATAGAGCCTAATGAGATCGTGGGGTTAATTGCTTTTTGGGGGACGATCCTTGCTTCTTTTATTATTATGTTAAATAATCTACAGCTTAGGGAAATATCTTATCAGCTTGATAAGCTTTTTTCTTATGTAATTACAATACTTGTAATTTCTATTATTGCAGTTGTTGGTATAGTTTTAAGCATGATAGTATATAAAATAATATATTCAACAGCAAAAAGTACAGGGTCAACAAGACCTGAAATTTCTGCTAACATATCAAGATGGATTATTTTATTCTTTACAGTTATTGTATGCTTATCTCAAATAGGTGTCCGTATAGAAATGCTTTTAATGCCGGCTGCTATTATTTTAGGTACTCTTTGCATAACCTTTATAATGGCCTTTGGTTTTGGAGGAAGGCATTGGGCAGAAAGAGTATTGGAAAAACTCAGTAAAAAGTGGGGTTTATAAAAAAAGTAAAGATCTGTTTTCATAATAGAAAGGGAAACACAAATGAAAAAAAACGTAGTATTGTTGTTAATTAGTATGTTTATGCTTTCAGTTAATTTGCAGACAGTAAGTGCTCAGGTTGCTATTGTAGAAGAAAGTGCTGTTATTGAAAATGTAGAAGTATCTAATATGGAGACTAAAACTGCTGCAGAGCAAAGTGATCTGTCTGTAGAAAATGATGAACCTCTAAAAGTAGAAACATTTAAAGCAGGAGGAATACCTATAAGTATCCCACAGCCTTGTGTAGATCTAGTTGAAGTTGGGTATGATGTTAGGGAACAAATGGAAATTTTTGTTATCCCTCAGAACAGACTTCTAAGTGCTTATATGATACCTAGTGAAATACCTAGATTTTCTTCAGGTGAAGAAAACTTTGTTTTATCAAAATCTGCTGCTATACAGGTTTTTCGCCAAGGAGAATATCAAGCTTTTGGGGAAAGTGATTTTAATGAGCTTGTAGAATATGAAAAAAGTGCTGCAGGAGCTGAACTTTCGTCAATAGCAACAGACACAGAAGCTGAAATGAATAGACGTATGGATTCTCTTAATCTGGAGCAAGTAAAAATAAATACACCACTAGATTTAGGTGCTTTATTTTCAAAACCTAATGCATATAGTTTTGGAATGATAGTAAAATACTCGGATAATGTTAAAACTTGGACAACTGTAATAGCCACAACTTACATACGGGTACGTGATCGTTTGCTTTTTGCTTATGTAACAGCTACATATAAGGATAGTGAAACTATTGCAATGGTCAGTAAAGTCTCTGAAGAATGGGCAGATGCTATTATAGCTGCGAATCAGTAGATCTTAGGACTAAAGCTTTCTAGTGTAGACTTATAAGAAGAATATATTTATAATATTTTTTGAACTAGAATATTGGACAGGTAAAGCGTAAAGGCTTGAAAAAGGAAAGTCTATGAGAATATGGGATATTACGCCAAAAAAACTTTGTCGTAATCACCTTCTTGGAGAACATAGGGAATTGCATGCTATATGGAGTATCCTGACAAATAATAAAAAAGGATATTCCAACCATCCAGAAACTCTGCGGTGGAAAAATAAACTATCAGCCTTATATTTGAGGCATGAGAAGCTTGTTGAAGAAATGAAAAAAAGAGGGTATAACCATTACAGTGATCTTGAAAAGAAACTTGCCAAAGGTCTTAACAGGCAAAATGTGTTCATAGATTCATATAAACAACAAAGAAAAATATTGAAGAATAAAAAATGCAGTTGTAATGTGTGAGTATAAATGGTTTTAAAATCAAAGAAAGTAGGGGCAATTCATGCCCTATACCAGAGTTTTGCTATGCCTGCCTGATGGCGAGGCAGGCAAAACACGGTATAGGGTTTAAATTGCCCCTACTCAAGCACTTATTATAAAAACTTTGTTCATGACAGACCAACCATTTTAACTAGTTTCACCAGTTAAACCAGTTCAACCAATAAAAATACTCTTTCCTTGACAAATCCACACTTTTTGTTAAGATAGCAACACCTTATAAGAAGTTAAAGATTATTCTCGTGTATCATGTTTCGAGATGGAACATTCTAAAAAAAATTTTTGTAGGGGCGTATTGCAATACGCCCCTACAAAAGAACAAATATCGAAGTAAAAGAAAGACTAAAAGAATATGGCAGACCAAAAAAGAAGAAAAGATGTAAGGAACCTTGCTATTATAGCACATGTTGATCATGGAAAAACCACAATTGTAGATGCACTTTTAAAACAAACAGGAGCATATGATTTCAAAGAAGGTGAAACTACTATAATGGATTCAAATCCTCTGGAAAAAGAAAGAGGAATTACAATTTTATCTAAGAACGCTTCCCTTCAATATAAAGGAGTACAATTCAATCTTGTTGATACGCCAGGACATGCTGATTTCGGAAGTGAGGTTGAAAGAATACTTAAAATGGTAGATGGTGTACTTTTACTTGTTGATGCTTTTGAAGGCCCTATGCCGCAAACCAAATTCGTGCTAAAAAAATCTTTGGAACTGCATTTAAAACCAATACTTGTTATAAATAAACTCGATCGTACTCATGCAAGGCCTGAAGAAGTGGCAAATATGACATTTGATCTTTTTTGTGATCTCAATGCAACTGATGAACAACTTGATTTTCCTATTGTTTACGCTTCAGGAAAAGAAGGATATGCTATACTTGATCTTGATGATCCGAGAGAATCTATGAAGCCTTTATTAGAGACAATCCTTCACAGGGTATTGCCGCCTATAGCCAATCCTGAACTGCCTTTTCAGATGTTAGTTACAATGCTTGATTATGACTCTTATATTGGACGAATTGCTATAGGGCGTATTTTTCATGGAACTATTAGAGTAGGAGAACCTGTAGCTCTTGTAAAACGTAACGGAACTATTGCCAAAGGTAAAGCAACTAAGATCATGAAATATCGCGGGCTAGCCCGTGTTGAAGTTAATGAGGCTATAGCCGGAGATATAATATTGATTTCAGGCGTAGAAGATGTAGAAGTTGGTGAGACTTTGGCAAATATTGATGATCCCAAAGGGCTGCCTGCCATTAAGATAGACGAACCAACTATTTCTATGTACTTTTCCCATAATACAAGTCCTCTTACAGGTAAGGATGGAGGAAGATTCTTGACTTCGAGGCATATGAAAGAGAGACTTAGACATGAAGCTATGATAAACGTCGGGATAAAAGTCGAGGAAGTAGTAGGAACGGATAGATTAAAGGTTTCAGGCAGAGGTGAGCTGCACCTTTCTATTCTTATTGAAACAATGCGCAGAGAAGGTTATGAAATGGAAGTTTCAAAACCTCAGGTGATCTTGAAAAAAATGGGCAGTCAAACACTTGAGCCTGTTGAAGAAGTCGTGATAGAGGTAGAAGAAGAATATCAGGGAGTTGTTATGCAGGCTATTGGATCCAGAAAGGCCCAAATGAAGGACCTGAAAACAACATCATCAGGAACTGTTCGCATGGAGTTTACTATTGCATCAAGAGCATTGATAGGATTTAGAAGTGAGTTTCTTATGATGACAAGAGGTAATGGGATAATGTACCAAAATTTCCTTGAATATCAAACATACAAAGGTGAGTTGCCTACTCGTCAAAGCGGAGTTCTTGTTTCCCAGGGAAATGGAGTGGCAGTAGCATTTGCACTTTTTAATTTGCAGCCTCGTGGAGAGATCTTTATTAAACCAGGCGATGATCTATATGAGGGGATGATCATTGGCGTAAACAATAAAGGTGTGGATCTGGTTGTAAACCCATTAAAAGGAAAGAAATTATCAAATATGCGTGCATCAGGCAGTGATGAAGCGATCGCACTTATAACGCCTAGACAAATGACCTTGGAGTTTGCTTTAGAATTTATTGAAGATGATGAGTTGGTCGAAATAACTCCTAAAAATGTAAGACTTAGAAAAATGAATTTAAATGAAGAAGAGCGTAAAAGAGAAAAGAACCGTATTTCGAAATCAAAAGAATAGGCAATATTAGCTCCTTGGAAATACCTTAAGGCTTTTTTGCTATGAACTTTTGTATAGGACCAAGCCCCATCCAGGATAATAATAGAGTAAAAGGAACCGTCAGAAAATATAAAAAGAGATTGTGTCCTGAAAATATCTTCAGGAATTTTAGAGGTATCTTTTTGTCAAAAAGAAAGTTCCTTAACGATACCTGCCAATTACTGGCATGCGGTTGGGATATGCATTTGACAAGAGTAAACCCAAATCCTTCTAAAAATACTTTTAGTTGTTTTTTAGAGAACCAAGTAAGATGTCTTGGTAAGTGATATCCCTGCCAATATTTGCCGAATATTTTTTGTTCTATACAGTCACTAGTAGGCACGAAACCATAAAAATAACCGCCTTTTTTAAGCAGCTTAAAAGAAACTTCAGTTATTTCTCTCGGATTAGGTAAATGCTCAAGAACATGGTTCATGACTATTAGATCATAACTTTCAGACTGTAAATTTGCATCTTCCAAAGTTGTCGGATAAATTTTTAAGCCTTGTTCCAAGCCCAATTGAGCAGCTTCTTGTTTTGGTTCAACACCTTCCAGCTGCCAGGAAGTCCATTTTTTTAATTCAAGTAAAAAAGACCCTGTTGAACATCCTACATCCAGGACTTTTGCATTGTTACCGATAAGTTTTTTAAGTTCAGAAACCTTAGGGCGGACCAAGAGGATATATCGTATCCATTGCATTAATTCTGAGCCTACTTTTTTATAAGGGCTATATTCTTCAGTATAGTATCTTAGTATTTCGTGAAATGGTGGTCTTGGGTTTTGGAAAAGCAACTTACAGTTATTGCATCTAGAAACAAAAAAATCACCAGGTAAAAAATATTCGTAATCAGAACCTGTGTACAATATCGTGTGATCCCTTGTCCGGCAAAGGGGGCACTCTACAGACTCAGTTGCTTTAGCAGGCAAAAAACAGCTTTTCATTTTTATATGTCCAGTTTTAAGTGAAAATGGAACATTCCATTTTTCTGCAAGAACTTTTTAGCCCGTTTTAAACGATCATTTATTATTTCCGAAGAAATATGTCCTTCGAGATCACCTGCAATGGTGTTTGGTATTCTGCAATAAGGAAATAGTACTGCATTAAAAAAGCCTGTATTTTTCAGAAAATCCAAAGAATTTTGAAAGGCTTGTTCTGTTTCACCCGGGAATCCTATTATTACCTGAGTGGACATTTTCAGATCAGGGCAAACTTTGAAGATCTGAGTAATAGCATTGTGAAGATCTTCTGCTGTATGTTGTCTGTTCATGATCTTTAGAACATTATTGTCTCCTGATTGAATTGCACACATGATCCATTTAATTCTTTTAGTTTTAAATATCTCTATCCATTGTTTTAAATATTTTATTAAAAAGATAGGATGGATGCTGTCTATTACGAATTTAACATCTTTAGGACTTTTTTCCATCAATTCCCTTACAAGACCAGTGAATGTTTCACCTGTATCAACTCCATAAGCACCGATATTATCTGCAAGTAGTACAAATGTTTTATAGCCTTGAGAAAGTCCTTTTTCAAACTCTCTTAAACATTTATCCTTTTGTTTGCTTCTAAATGTTCCTATGGCTTTCCATTCTGAACAATAAGTGCAGGCAGGTTGATCAGCAAATCCTCCGCATCCCCACGCAATACGCATAAAGAAAAGTCTTTCAGAAAAAAGTTTATATGTTTTCAAGGCTTTTAAAGAGGATCTAAAAAAGTTTTTTTGAAAGGTTAAGCTAAAGAAATTAGGGAAATAATATTGCAAGATAGTTTTTATAGCTGTAAAAGACCTGCTTTTGGTCTTTATCGTCAATAATTCATTGGAATCGTCTATTTCATTGAACTTGATCTTTGATCCTGGAAAAAGCTCATCAAGTTTAGCCATGTCACATGCTCCGCAGGTCTCGCATTGGCAGGTCTTTTTTAATCTATCAGGGTTCATTGCAGGAAGACAGCCGCTAATAACAAGACGGCCTGGCAGCTTTTTTAATTCATTGATATGACAGATCGCAATATCTTCTGTCTTTTTAATAAAAGCACAAGTGATCACAAAAAGAATATCAGCTTTTTTTGGGTCACTTGTCATAGAGAAGCCGTTAGCTAAAAAGTAGTTCTTGGCGCATTTTGCATCCAGTACACGTCTCCAGCAGCTTCCGGTAGTGTATGTAACGTAAACAGAGCTCATTATTCCTTTCTGTTTTTTAATATGAATAAATTACCTTTATATTAACAGTAAAGATAATTCTTTTCAAGACAATAATAAGCAATTTTTATAAGTAATTTTATCTTTATATCTTGCAGAAATACGGTGATTATGTTAGAGTGTTTGACAGGAGACTTAATGCAAAATGGAAATAGATCTAAATACTTATAAAGTTGATTATAAAGCAAGTATTACATATAGAGGAGTCCTTAGTTTTTTTAAAAAGCAGCTTGCCAAAAGTAATGTTATTGCAGATATGGGAGCAGGGGACGCGAGTTTTATAAATAACCTCAAAATAAAATATCCTAAAAAAGAGATCATAGGTATAGATATTGATCCTCAAGAAAAAAGTATAATCAAAGCAGATCTTAGCGCTATTCCTTACAGTGAAAACTATTTTGATGCTTTAGTGTGCATGGATGTAGTTGAGCATCTTGGCAATGATGTTCTGGATAAAGTTCTATCCGAATTTTATAGGGTTTTAAAGACCGGCGGACAAGTATTGATAGCAACTTTACTTAAAGAGGATATTTTAATTCAATCATATAAATGTCCATTTTGTGAAAAAGAGTTCAGATCATCTGCTCATAAGCAGGTTTTTTCAGAAAAAGAGCTTGTTTGTTTATTGACTGGAAAAGGTTTTAACATAAAGAGTGTGAATATAACTCACTTAGGAATATATTCTCTATTGCCTTTTGCTGTCGGTCTGTTGAAGAAATTAAAAATAGATAAGCTATTGCCTGGGAGCATCCAAAAATTGCTTGCTAAAGATATCATAATAATTGCAGAAAAATAAAATATAATACAGATTGCTTGGGATTTCTTTGTTCATAATTAAAGCATTGACAAAATGTCTCTATGGGCTTAAGATAAGGAAAGGGTAATCACGAAAAAAAAGAAAAAATTGAAAAGGGGGAATGATGAAAAAAATATTGATAATGTTTGTATTAGGGGTTTTTGTAATATGTACAGCAGCTCAGCAATCAATAGCAGTATCAAAGGAGAGTATTGATACAGGAGTAGAAAGATCCATAGAGATGTTAAAAAGTAAGCCTGGCGGAGAGGCAGTACTTAATAAAGCACAAGGGGTCCTTGTGTTTCCGGCTGTTTTTAGAGCAGGAATTGGTATAGGAGGAGAATATGGAGAAGGGGCACTTTTAATAAATAATAAAACAGTGGATTATTATAATACTGCTTCAGCTTCTATAGGGTTTCAGTTAGGTGCACAGAAAAAAACAGAGATACTTCTTTTTATGGATAAAAAAGCACTTGAGAATTTTCAGAGCAGTTCAGGATGGGAAATTGGCGCAGATGCAGCTGTAACTTTGATCGCAATAGGAGCAGACGGCACAATAGATACAACTCAAACTAACAAACCGATCGTTGCGTTTGTGTTTGATCAAAAGGGATTAATGTATAATCTTTCTCTTGAAGGTGCAAAGATAAGTAAAATAACCAAATAAACAAAGTTATTTACGATAAAAAAAGCTCGCACGGGTATTTCCGTACGAGCTTTTTTGCTTTTAATGTGAGTGAAACCCTTTGTACGGGTCTGCCCTGCACATGAAATTTACGCATAAAAAGGCGAAAATCCCTTTGTGCAGGGCAGACCTGCACAAAGGCCCCGCCTTCTTTGGGGAAAAGCGGTTTTTAGTATAGATCCCTCGGAAGGAAAAAACAGGGCTTTTCCCTTCACACGGGATTAATTAAAGAACTTTTTCTATTCGAAAAGAAGGGGTTTTGTATATGATCCCTCGTAAGGCCAATGACATGCATTGTCCTTTCCCTCGCAAGAAGAAAGGCAATATTCTTCTTCTGCTCGGGACTCCCGATGGTCGCTACTCGGGATTAATTAAAGAAATTTTTCTATTCGAAAAATTTCATCTTAATTAAAAAAACATTTGACAAAAACCATAACTGATAGTAAACTAGTATCAGTTAGGAGGGTTAAGTTTTGAAGTTATTAACTAAAAACACTGATTATGTTGTGAGGGCCTTAATAGTACTGGCAATGAAAAGAGGACAGTTTATCTCCGCCAGAGA
>JAQVOV010000008.1:0-16549 GCA_028702395.1 Candidatus Omnitrophota bacterium | reverse complement strand
ACTGATAGTAAACTAGTATCAGTTAGGAGGGTTAAGTTTTGAAGTTATTAACTAAAAACACTGATTATGTTGTGAGGGCCTTAATAGTACTGGCAATGAAAAGAGGACAGTTTATCTCCGCCAGAGAAATATCTAAGTCTCAGAATACACCTTATCAGTTTTTGAGACAAATACTTCAGAAACTGATACAGAACAAAATAGTTGTTTCAAAAGAAGGTATTGGCGGTGGAGTGCGTATAGTAAAATCGCCTTCAAAGATATCAGTTCTTGAACTGATAGAGATGTTCCAGGGAAACTTAGAGCTTTCAGATTGTATGTTCAGAAATAAAATTTGCCAAAACAGGAAAACGTGTGTTTTAAGACCGGAAATAAAACGCATTGAAAATAATGTTGCTTTAGAATTCTCTAAGATCACCATAGAAAAACTGGTAAAAAAAATTGGGGAAAAAGATGAAAAGAAACTTTATAGAAATAGATGAAGCCAAATGTAATGGTTGTGGAAATTGTGTGATTGCCTGTGCAGAGGGAGCTTTACAGATAATTGATGGTAAAGCTAAAGTCGTTAAAGAATCTTTTTGTGATGGACTGGGGGCTTGTATAGGACATTGTCCCACAGATGCTTTAAAGATAGTTCAAAAGGATGTGGATGCTTTCGATGAAAAAGCAGTTGCTAAAAATCTTAAGAGTAAAGACATTGAGCAAAACAAACATGATGTTCCATGTAATTGCCCTGGAATGGCTATGCACGACTTTAGAGAGGATGAACAGATCAAAGAAAAAAGTAGAGACTCTAAAGATGTTAAAAGTCAATTAGAACATTGGCCTATACAATTACATTTAGTCAATCCGGATGCGCCGTATTTAAAGAATTGTAATCTGCTTATAGCTGCCAGCTGTACTGCTTTTAGTTTAGGTAATTTTCATAAGGATATTTTAAAAGGACATTCTTTAGTGATAGCTTGTCCTAAGCTCGATAGGACAGAGGGCTATATAGAGAAATTAATTAATATTTTTTCTAAAGGAGATATACAGTCTATTACTGTAGCCAGAATGGAAGTGCCTTGTTGCCAGGGGTTGACCATGATGGTGAAAGATGCAATAAAAACATCGGGAAAGAAAATTCCTTTTTTGGAAGAAATCATATCAATTAAAGGAGACATAAAATAAGAAACAAGAAGCAAGAGAAAAGGGGCAAGAGGCAAGAAAAGTTTATAAGAATTCCTGCTTCTTGCAGCTTATCTCTTGCCTCTAAAAACTAAGGAGGGAAATATGTTTTGTTATCAATGTCAGGAAACAGCTAAAAATCAGGGGTGTACGATCAAAGGTGTTTGCGGAAAACAGGAAAACACATCAAATTTGCAGGATCTATTGGTATATGTATTAAGTGGAATTTGTTTGTGTTATGAAAAAATGGGGGAAGCCATTACAAGAGAACATGGTGTTTTTATTTCAAAAAGTTTATTTGTAACTATAACAAATGCAAATTTTGATGATGAAAGTATTTTAAAATACATTAACGAAGCTTTAATGATTAAAAAAGAACTTTCAACCAAATTATCAGGGAATATAGATAATGAAATAATAAGTTGGTCTGCAGATAATACTGAAGAGTTATTAGCAAAATCCAGGACAGTAGGGGTTTTATCTTTTAGTGTAAACGAAGATATCCGAAGCTTAAAGACTTTGACTTTATATGGGCTTAAAGGAATAGCCGCATATACAGAACATGCAGCTGTATTGGGATATTATAATAATGAGATCTTTGCATTTATGGTAAAAGCACTTTCTTCTATTAGAAAGGATCTGCCTGCAGATGAACTCACTTCTCTTGTAATAGAAACAGGTCAAACTGCTGTAAAAGCAATGGCACTTTTAGATAAGGCAAATACAGAGACCTATGGGAATCCTGAAATTACAAAAGTTAATATAGGGGTAAGGAACAATCCTGGGATATTAATATCAGGTCATGATCTTAAGGATATGGAAGAACTTCTTAAACAAACAAAAGGAACAGGCGTAGATGTTTATACTCATAGTGAAATGCTGCCTGCTAATTATTACCCGGCTTTTAATAAATACGAACATTTTGTTGGTAATTATGGTAATTCATGGTGGAAACAGGCTTCTGAATTTGAATCCTTTAACGGACCTATATTAATGACAACAAACTGTATTATTCCTGTAAAAGAATCTTACAAAAGCAGGATATTTACTACAGGCACTGCAGGATATCCTGGTATTAAGCATATTCCTGATAGAAAAGATGGGAAAACAAAAGATTTTTCTAAGATAATAGAGCTTGCTAAAACTTGCCCGCCTCCTAAAGAAATTGAAACAGGAGAAATCATAGGAGGATTTGCACATAATCAGGTCCTAATGCTTGCAGACAAGATAGTGAATGCAGTAAAGAGCGGCGCTATCAAAAGATTTGTTGTTATGGCAGGATGCGACGGAAGACAACCTTTAAGGGAATATTTTACAAATATAGCAAAAGAGCTGCCAAAAGATACTGTAATACTCACAGCAGGATGTGCAAAATATAGGTACAATAAATTAAAACTTGGAGATATAGGAGGCATTCCAAGAGTACTTGATGCAGGTCAATGCAATGATTCTTATTCTCTGGCAGTTATAGCATTAAAACTTAAGGAAGTGTTTGGACTTGATGATATCAATAAGCTGCCTATTTCTTTTGATATAGGCTGGTATGAACAAAAAGCGGTAGCTGTTTTGCTTGCATTGTTATCTTTGGGAGTGAAAGGAATAAGATTAGGTCCTACTCTGCCTGCATTTTTAACACCAAATGTTGCAAAGGTATTAGTTGAAAAATTTGATATTAAACTAACAGGTGAAGTCAAGGATGATATAGAAGCAATTATGGCTGGTAAATAATAATAAAATCATGTAAAATAAAATTTAAATCATATGTATAGAGTTCTAATGATCATTTTAAAGGAGGTAATGTATGGGACTGAACGACTATGTGAAAACAAAAGCAAGCGAGGGAAATGAAAAGCACGTGCCTTTTATCAATGTCACAGCCTGTAGTACTTGCGGAGAAATGAGTGTTGTTGTAAAGATCGGTGAAAAAGTTTTTCATCCAAGTACAAAAGAACATTATATAGAGAACATTGTTTTGTACGGATTGACCAATGATGAAAAAATAGTTTTTGTAACAAGATTTGAACTGGGTAAAGAAAATACCATTCCTTATGTAAAAACACATATTAAAAAAGGTGTATTCAAAAAAATATTTGCTGTGTCTTTATGTAATGTTCATGGATTATGGGAAAACAGTATTGATGTGTCATGAGTAATGTGTCATGAGTACTGTGTCCATGAGTCTTGTGTCTGCTGTGGAATACTAAACTTTAATTTTCTTTATAAGACTCATCACATTTACCATGAACCACTACTCTTACTCAGGACTCAGTACGCAGTACTCACTACACAGTACTCAAAATGGAGGTTGCTTGTATGATAGAAATTCCTGAAGATGTTAGTTCTTTTTTAAAACGACAAAATTTTTTAATGGTATTAACAGTAAATAATGAGAAAGTAATAAATGCTGCAGCTAAAAGTGTTGTTCAAATAGAACCAACAGGAAAAATATATTTGGTCGATCTATACGAGGGTAAAACAAGATCAAATTTAGAAGAGAATCCTAATACAACTCTTTGTGCTATAGATGAAGAGGAATTTCAAGGATGGCAGCTCAAAGGTAAAGCAAAAGCTGTTGATTTTAAAGAAGGGTGTAAGCATTTAGAATATTTTGACCAGCACATCAATAAAAGAATAGTAGAAAGAATTATAGGGAATATCAAAAAAAACAAATTAGGCGAGTATAGTGAAACACATTTTCCTGATCCAAAATACTTAATAGAATTTGAAACAGAAAAGATAGTTAATTTGGCAGGTAAGTGATCAGTGTATTTTAAAAAGATGTTCAGGAAATAGAGTTGTGAAAAGAGAGTTTCATGAAAAAAATATTGATAATTTCTGGAAGCCCAAAAACAGATGGAAATACAGATATTGCTGTAAAATGGTTAACAGATGCTATTTCCAAAAGCCGGGCGCATATAGAGATAATAAAGACTTCAAAATTGAACTATAAGAGTTTAGGCTGCATTTCTTGCAGAGCATGTCAATCTCGGCAAGAATATGGATGTGTTATAAAAGATGATGTACAGGATGTTCTGAAAAAAACAATAGATGCTGATACGATCATTTTTGCTACACCTTTATACTTTTTCGGGTGCAGTGCTCAGACAAAACTTATATTTGATAAGTGGTTCTCTCTTTATAAGTGGGATAATACTACTAATACCATGAAAACTCCCTTACAAGGTAAAACCTTGGCTGTAATTGCAACTGCTTATGAGGATATCGGATTGGATGCTTTAGAAAAACCATTTAAATTAACTGCTGAATATAGTAATATGAAATTCCTTTCTCTGCTAATCAAAAACGCAGGTGTTTCAGGGCAGATCAAGAAGCTTGAAGATGCTGAAGAAAAAATAGCTTCTTTTGCCTTTAACCTTCTTTCTTTTTAGAGATCTATTTCAAGTAAAGTAATTTCAACATAAAAACCTAATCAATGGGGCTTTAAGGTTCTCTTAAGACATGGAGTATTTAAGTTAAATGTGTGTTTAAGGCAACAAATTTTTTCCTTTCCAATAAAAGGTATTTGTTCTATAATGACTGCTTATGCAAAATAAAAAAAAGTTTAAAGATATTATATTATCAGGTAATGAAGCACTCGCTCGTGGAGCTTATGAAGCAGGAGTAAATGTTGCTGCAGGGTATCCTGGGACCCCATCATCAGAGATACTGGAATATATCAAACGTTTTGATGAAGTTGATGCCCAGTGGTCTGTAAACGAAAAAGTAGCATTTGAGGTAGCTTACGGAGCTTCAATTGGCGGGGCTAGATCTTTATATGTTTCTAAACATGTAGGGATCAATGTTGCAATGGATCCTCTTATGGTATCTGCTTATACAGGTATTAGTGCAGGATTTGTTATTGTTACATGTGATGACCCAGGCGTGCATTCTTCACAAAATGAACAGGATAATAGGCGTATAGCGTCTTTTGCCAAAATGCCGCTTATTGAACCCAGTTCTCCTTTTGAAGCCAAAGAGCTCATTAAAAAAGCCTTTGATATTAGTGAAAAATATCAAACGCCAGTGCTTTTCAGAATGACAACACGTATATGTCATTCTAAGGAAAACATTATACTTTCAAAGCGCATAGAAAAACAAAAACCACCTTTTGATATACCTATGAAACAATATGTTATGGTACCGGCCAATTCTTACCCTAGACACTTATATCTTGAAAAACGCATATTAAGGATAAAAACATTCTCTGAAAAAACAAAATTGAATTTTATAGAAAACGGAAAAGGAATAACTGGGTTTATTACAAGTGGAGTATCTTATTTGTATATTAAGGAAAATTATCCTGATGCACCTATTCTTAAATTGGGCATGAGCTATCCTTTTCCTGAAAAGTTAGCACTTAAATTTGCCAAACAAGTTAAAAATATCATTGTTGTTGAAGAACTGGAACCTTTTATTGAAGAACAGATGAAAATGTTGGCTATAAAACATAAAGCAAAAGACCCTTCTTATAGAGTCGGTGAATTAAAATCAGAGTTTATTCCAAAGATCATTCAAGGACAAAAGAAAAAAGAGAAAAAGAGAACTGGGAAAAAACCTCTTTTTTGTGCAGGGTGTCCTCACAGGCCGGTTTTTTATGTTTTGAAACAGCTGAAGGTAACAGTTGCCGGGGATATTGGATGTTATGCCTTAGCTGCAATGCCTCCTTTATCGAGTTTACATACATGTCTTTGTATGGGGGCAGGTATTTCTGCTTTTGAGGGAATTAGAAGAGGCAGAAAAGAACAGCCTTTGGTTGGAGTTTTAGGAGATTCAACATTTGTTCATTCAGGTATAACAGGTTTAATTAACGCGGCATATAACAAGCAAACAGGTGTAATAATAATTTTGGATAATTCTACAACAGCAATGACAGGTTGCCAGCCTAATCCATCTACAGGAATAACTTTAAAAGGAGAAAAAACAAAGAAATTGTCTTTAGAAAAAATAGCTGAAGTATCAGGAGCTGATGAAGTTATAGTTGTTGATCCATTTAAGATCAAAGAGCTTAAAAAACATATAACAGAAAGTTTAAGTAATAAAAAATTAACAGTTATAATAACGCGTAGTCCATGTAAATTCATAGATAAAACAACAAAAGGCCATGTGGATTATAATATTGATAAATGTAAAAAATGTCAGGTTTGTCTGCAAATAGATTGTCCTGCTATTTCAAAAACAGCGGAAGGTTTTATTGATATTGATAGTGAATTATGTTCAGGATGTGGATTGTGTGTGGAAGTTTGTAGTTTTAAGGCTTTAACAAAAAAATGATGAAAAACAATGTAACAAGTATTATATTTTACGGTATTGGAGGACAAGGTGTCCTTACTGCTGCAGAAATATGTGCATTAGCTGCAATGTATGATGGGTTTGCTGTTAAAAAGTCAGAAGTACATGGTATGGCACAAAGAGGAGGTTCTGTTGAATCACATGTGAGATTTGGTGATATTGTTTATTCTCCGATCACGCCATATGCACAAGCAGATTATTTAATATGTTGTCATAATGCTGAGTATGGTCGTTTTAAAGGGTATCTTAAAAAAACAGGGACTGATTTATTTGAGTTTTTAAACAAAGGTCTTTTAATAGTGCCAAAAAAAATATTTATTAACATATATTTGATAGGTGTTTTATCGGTTTATACTGAAATCAGTGAACAATCCTGGATAAGGGCTATTAAACAAACAATAAAAAGTCAATTTGTAGAAGATAATATCAAATGGTTTTATGAAGGAAGAAAGGGTATAGTTTAATGATTTGGAACGAAAAGATAGAACTTTTAAGTAGAGACGGTCTAAAAAAAATACAAACGAATAGCCTTAAGAAAATGCTCAAAGTTCTATATTCAAATTCTTCTTTTTACAAAAAAAAGATTGATGAAAAAGGCATAAAAATATCAGAAATAAAAACAATAGATGATATTGGCAAACTCCCATTTACAGATAAAGATGATATTCGAGATAATTATCCATTTGGATTATTTAATAGCCCCCTAGAAGAAATAAGAGAAATACATGTTTCAAGCGGAACTACAGGACATCCTACGGTTGTAGGGTATACAGACGATGATCTGCAGTTATGGTCTGAAGTTATGGCTAGAGCATTATGCTGTGCTGGCGCCAATAAAGGGGATATGATACAGGTTTCATATGGATATGGATTATTTACCGGAGGATTGGGATTGCATTATGGTGCTACGAAAATGGGACTTACAATATTACCTATGTCTTCAGGACAAACAAAAAGACAACTTCAGTTAATGCAGGATTTTAAGCCAAAGATATTAGCTTGCACTCCTTCATATGCTTTATTTTTAGCAGATGAGGCAAAAAAAATGGGGATAGATCCTTCTAAAAGCTCTTGGGAAATAGGTGTTTTTGGGGCAGAGCCATGGAGCAAAAATATGAGAGATAAGATCGAGAAAATGTTAGGACTCACTGCTACAGATATTTATGGTTTATCTGAAATTATTGGTCCAGGAGTTGCTCAAGAATGTACATATAAAGATGGTTTGCATATTTTTTCAGATGTTTTTTATCCAGAAATATTGGATATTGCTACCGGTGAAGCTGTAAAAGATGGGGAATATGGTGAATTGGTGATAACAACACTAAATAAAACAGGTATGCCTTTACTTAGATATAAAACTCGTGATATTGTTAAAATGACAACAGAAATTTGTAAATGTGGAAGAATTATGCCTCGTATCAGCAAGGTAAAAGGCAGGACAGATGATATGATAATTGTTAGAGGCATTAATGTTTTTCCGTCACAAATAGAGCATGTTTTACTTAACATGGATGAAACTCATCCACATTATCAGATAATTGTCACAAGAGAAGATAATGGACTTGATAATATTGAGGTGTTGGTTGAAATAAAACAAGAGTTATTTTCTGATGAAATAAAAGTCATGGAAGTTCTTAGTTCAAAGATAAAAAATAATATACAGGCAAACCTTGGAGTTGGGGTAAAAGTCAGATTAGTAGAGCCTGCTACGCTTGAAAGAAGTGAAGGAAAATCAGTGAGAGTCATTGATAAGCGGACTCTTTAAAAAAGGAGTAAATATGAAGCTAAAACAAGTTTCTATATTTCTTGAAAATAAAGAAGGACATCTTTTAACGGTAATTAAATTGTTAGGAGATAATGATATAAATATAAGATCGATCAATATTGCTGAAAATAAGGATTTTGGCATTGTTAGATTAATTTTAAATGATTCCCGAAAAGCGCTAGAAGTACTTGGTGCAAATGGTATTACTGCTAAGATAACTGAGATCATAGCTGTAGAAATTGATGATAAACCAGGAAGTCTTGCAAATATTTTAGAAATATTTCATGAACATAAGATCAATATGGAATATATGTATGGCTTTATACAAAGATACTCACAAAAAGCTCTTGTGGTATTCAGGGTTGATGACATTAACAATGCTATAAAGGTCCTTTCAGATAATAATATAAACGTTATAAATGAAAAAAACATAGATATATTATAGAAATTTTATTTTGAAACTAAAAAAACAATAGAAAAATGGCTATTAATGCAAACAATAAAGTTTTCAAAAGTTTTTAATGCAAATATGATAGAAAAGGTCCATAAACTTGCGCAAGAGATCTGGACAGAATATTATGGGCCTATTATCGGCAAAGAACAAGTATCATATATGCTTCGAAATTTCCAATCAGAAAACTGTATTTCACAGCAAATTAAAAAAGACTTTATTTATTTTCTTATAGAAAGATATAACGAATACATTGGGTATATATGTGTTCAAATAAAAGAAGAAACACTTTTTCTAAGTAAAATATATTTGCAGTTAAAACATCGCAATCAGGGTTATGGCAGAGAAAGCATGGCTTTCATTGAAAAATTAGCACGAGAAAACAATTGTTCTAAAATAATACTGAATGTTAATAAGAAAAACACAGCTTCAATAAAAGCTTATGAAAAATATGGATTTAACAACATAGGCTCTATTGTCAAGGATATTGGTAATGGGTTTATAATGGATGATCATAAAATGGAAAAGATCATTTCTGCTAAGCTTTAACATGGAAGAAAAATCATTGAACTCTTCGATCAAATCATGGTTCTGTATTAAAGGCTAGAAAGGATACGCGTCTTTTCACTCCACATAGACATGAGCCCTTTTCCCTTGAGTAATCTTAAAGGAAAAGATATAATGTTTATAATGATCTTTTAGAACGTATTAACGAAAGAGGTAGTTATGAATAATTACAATTACGCTATTATAGGCAACTGTACTACAGCAGCTTTGGTGTCAGCCAAATGCAGTATTGATTGGCTGTGTATGCCTTTTTTTGACTCTCCTTCTCTTTTTGCCAAAATATTGGATGATAAAAAAGGAGGGTCTTTTAAAATATCAGCTGTGGGTATAATATCTATAACACAAGCATATATTCCCTGCACGCCTATTTTAAAAACAGTTTTCAAAACAAAACATGGTATTTTTGAAGTGCGTGATTATATGCCTAGATATATGATAGAAAAAAATGATTTTTATTGTCCTCCTGAGATCCATAGAGATATTTTAGTTGTTAAAGGAAAACCAAGGATAATCTTCGAACTTGACCCTAAGCCAAATTATGCTACAAGTGAAAGCGTTTTTGAGGTTAAAGATGAGTATGTTAAAATATCATCCAAAACAGGAGAGTATAATAGCTTTTATATGTATACGGACCTGTGTCCCAAAAAAATATTGAGTAAAAAGTCTATTGAAGTTAAAAAAGCAGCCCGCATAATTTTTTCTTACCATCAAAAATTAACTAAAATGGATGTTGATAACACTTTGCTCGAATATGAAAAAACAAAAACCTATTGGCTGGACTGGAGTTTTAATAAAAATTTTCCTGAAAAATACAGATCAGAAGTTGTGCGATCCATGATAACATTAAAACTTCTCATGTATCAAAGAACAGGAGCTGTTATTGCTGCGCCTACGACATCTTTGCCTGAAATAATAGGGAAAAACAGGAATTGGGATTATAGGTATTGCTGGGTAAGAGATGCTTCAATGATAGTTGATCTTTATGCACGTATAGGAGATATGCGTTCTGCTAATAGGTTCATAAATTTTATTCTTAATCGTATGCTTTTAAAACATGAAAATATAGCTGTTATGTACGGGATAAACGGGGAAAAAGACCTAAAAGAAAAGACTTTGGACCATTTGGATGGTTACTTGAATTCAAAGCCAGTCAGGATAGGTAATGCTGCATATACGCAAAAACAAAATGATATTTATGGGGCACTTGTTGAAACAATATACACTTATTTTTTTGTTAATAAAGCAGGTGATATTTCTTTTGATGAAGAGATGTGGACTGTTGTTCGTTCTATGGTTAGAGAAGTTGAAAAGTGTTGGGATAAAAAAGATAGCGGCATATGGGAAAAAAGAGGTCCTATGCAGCATTATGTGCATTCTAAGATGATGAGTTGGGTTGCAATGGATAGAGCATCTAAAATCGCAAGATGGCTTGGTAAGGCAGAGTATGTTGAGCAATGGGGAACATTAGCACTCTCTATAAAAGAAGACATATTAAAAAACGGATGGAGTGAAAAAAAACAGTCATTTGTTATGCATTATGGGTCTGAGGATCTGGATGCATCCAATCTATTGATGTTGCACTATGGATTTTTAGATAAAAATGACCCACGTATAGTAAGTACTGTAAAACAGGCATATAAACATTTGTCATCAGATGGTTTTGTTTTCAGATATATTGCCGAAGATGATTTTGGTAAACCTGAGAACGCGTTTTTAGTTTGTTCTTTTTGGATGATAAATGCACTTTTTATTATAGGAGAGAAGGACATAGCCAGAAAGATGTTTGAGAAAGTCTTAGGCTTTGCCAATAAACATGGTCTTTATGCAGAAGATGTTGAAATTGCAACAAAAAGGATGACAGGGAATTTCCCTCAAGGATATTCGCATTTAGCTTTTGTGCAAACAGTTCTCTTGCTTGAAACAGAGTACAATTGGCGTGATGTTTTTTGCTTAAAAAAATAATACAGAGCTTATTTTTTTTTAAAGTAGAGCTGTGTTGCCTGCGCAAGTTTTTTTCCTTCTTTTTTTAACAAAGAGTTTAATGTCGGCGAGGGGCAGACAAAAGGGGGAGATCTTGTGTTAATTAATGCTTAACAAATAAAAAAAAGTTAAACAATACTTGACAATGTTTGCTTTGTGATGTATCCTATGCGGTATATTCTATGGATGGAGGCACAATGAAGATAGTTGGAATAAATGTAAAAAACTTGAGAAAAGAAAAAGATCTGAGCTTAAGAGGGTTAGCTTCTAAGGTTGGAGTCAGTGCAAGCTTGATCTCTCAATTAGAAACAGGAAAAGTAGCACCTTCTCTGGAGACGTTAAAGAAAATTGCTACAGCTCTTGATTCAACCGTTAGTGCTTTAGTGGGTGAAAATATTGTACAAACAAATAATCCTTTTTTACGTAAGGCTGATAGAAAAAGCCTGAATTCCTTGAAAGAAGGCGTTCAAATGTTTTTGTTAACATCAAAGGATTATAATAAGCAAATGGAGCCTTTATTGTTTAAGCTCGATCCAAAGGCCTCTTCAGGTAAAGCTATGTATAAACATTTTGGACAGGAATTTGTGTTAATTATTAAAGGTACATTAGAAGTTATGCTTAATGATGTTAACTATATTTTAAGAAAGGGGGATAGTCTGTATTTTAATTCGAACACACCCCACCAATTTAAAAATATTGATAGAGGGATCACGGAAGCAGTTTGGGTTGTAACCCCGCCAACGTTCTAAATTTTTTGCGAAAAATGTTAAGTATATGTTTATATTATTAAGTATAACTTAAATAAAATTAAAAGAAAGAGGTATGATATGCAAAGGTTATTAAAAAATCAGGTAGAAAAGATGAAAAAACCTTTAAATGATCTATATTTAAAGGTAAAAAATGCTAATTTATCAGAATCAAATATCTCGAGTTTCTCTAAAATGATCTCAGATGAAATGAGAAAACTTGAATATGATAGTATCAAAATAGATGGTCTTGGAAATATTGTAGGTATGATCAAAGGACATTCAAATAAATCCCCACTTGTTTTGATAGCTAATATTGATTATCAGGATCTAGCAAATTCTAATAATATGGAGTTAAAAAAAAATAACATGATAGCGTTTAAGGCAGGGCTATTAACGAGTATTTATGTAGGCTCTCTTTTAAAATCATCACTTCTGCCTTTAGATGGGAATTTGTATGTTTGTTGTATTCCTAGATTGAATTCCGGTGATTATGGAATAAGATATTTGTTTGAAAATTCATTAAAAGAAAAACTATCTAAAATAAAAGGGATTATTCTTTGTGAGCCTACAGCAAGAAACATTAATGTTGGGCATAAAGGTCGTTTGGAGTATGAGATAGTTGTTAAAGGTACTCTTGGAACAACCCTCTTGGAAAATAAAGGGATAAATATGTTGGGAGCTATGTTCCCATTAATAAATGAACTAGAGAGGTTTTCAAAAGGTTTGCCGCAGAATGCGCTTGTAGGAGATTCAAACCTTTCAATAAAAAATGTAGGTATTAACAGAAGTCGACAGCCTTTAAATTATAAAGAATTTAAGGTAGTAGTTGAAAGGGGGTTTGTGCCGGAAGAAAATTCTGTTAACATACTAAAAAAAGCAAAAAGTATAGCAAAGGATGTTTATAAGGGGCAGCCGGATCTTCAGGTAAGCACAGCGTTAGTAAAAGAAAAAATAAGAACATATACAGGTATGTCTATAGTTTCTAAAAAGGAATTCAGGCCCTGGAAAATTGAAAGTCATCATAATTTCGTTGTAACTGCCATGGATGCGTTAAAAGAAAATCGATCGAATGTCTCGATTGATTATTGGAAGAAGATAGTAACAGAAGGGGCATATCTTTTTTCAGAACTTGGGATTCCAACAATAGGGTTTGGTGCTGGAAGTGAAGATGATATTGAGATGCTAAAGGAAACAATTTCTGTTAATGAATTATTAAAAACAGTTTATGAACAGGCTTTTATTGTTCATAGAAGTATTGGTATTCCTACTTTTGGGTGGAGTTCAGATGAAATCTAAAAAAAAAATGATATTAGTCTTAAATTGCGGTAGTTCTTCATTAAAATATAAATTGATCCAAATGCCTGATGAAAAAGAATGTATTTGCGGAGAGGCTCAACGTGTAGGTATTAAAACCAATAAAAAATCAGTTATTAAGCATGTTGTTTTTGAAAAAGAAACAGTTGTGTATAAAGATTTGCCTAGTCATGTTTGTGCTTTTAATGAGATAATGAAATTGCTTGAAAAAGATCATTTAAGCAATCCGGATCTTAAGATAGCTGCTTTTGCTCATAGATATGTTCATCCAGGAAAATTTTTTACAGATACAACTAAAGTAACAAAAAGAGCAATTAAAAAACTAGAAAAAACATTAGAACTTGCTCCAATACATAATCCGATAGCATTTGAGTTGATAAAAAAATGTATGGATGCTTATGCAAGTGTTCCGCAATATATTGTTTTTGATACAACTTTTCATAAGACCATACCAGCTTCGTTAGCAACTTATGCGTTGCCTTTAGATGTTATTGAGAAATATGGAATAAGGAAAATGGGCTTTCATGGACTATCGCATAAATATGTTATGCAGCAGGCTTGCAGGTTTTTAGATAAAAAGGAAACAACGCAGCGTATTATAAGTTGTCATCTTGGAACAGGCGGGGCAAGTATTTGCGCAATAAAAAACGGCGAATCTATAAACAATTCCATGGGGTTTACTCCTTTAGAAGGATTGATCATGAATACACGATGTGGGGACGTTGATCTGGGGTTGGTTTTTTATATTATGTTTAAGGAACAATATTCGATAGAAAAAATAAACTCGATTTTAAATAACAAAAGCGGGATATTGGGACTGTTTGAAGATTCTTCGGATTTACGGGATGTTATTCATAAAACAAAGCATGAAGATAAGGCCCATAAAACATTTAAGATGTATATAAAAAGAATAAAAAAATACATAGGATTTTACAGTTTATTATTAAAAAAATCAGATATTCTTATTTTTACAGATTCAATAGGGCAGGAAAGTTCAGATGTCAGGAAGAAGGTCGTTCAAGGGTTAGAGTTTTTAGGAATAAGTATAGATCAAGATAAAAATATAAAATATACAGAGGGAATCAAGGATATTTCATCTGATAATTCGCAGACAAAGATATTGATCGTCCCAACAAATGAAGAGATCATGATAGCTAAAGAAGCTTATAAGGAGTTTTAATATGATACTAGTGGTAGATCCAAACATAAGTTTAGTTAAAATAAGCATGGTTAATACTAAGAATAATTGTGAGGAGATCTTTTCTGAGGTGTTAAATATGGATCAGTTCGATGGGAAAGTTAATTTCAGAGCAGTAATGAAAAGAATTTGTAAAAATAAAAAGGTAAAAGCTATATCTTTTAGAGCTGTTTTTGGAGGGGATGTTTTTAAAACAACAACAAAAGTTACACCATATTTCATGGAAAAGCTTCGGAAATTAACGGGAAGTTTCCCTTTATATATACCAACACTTGGAAAAGTAATAAAAAATTTCTATGATTTTTTTCGAGGTATAAATATGTTTGTTTTTTTTGAAACAACCTTTTTCAGTAAATTGCCTGATGAAGAAAAATGTTATGCTATTCCGGTTGAACTATCAAAAAATAATAGCTTTAAAAGATATGGGTTCCATGGCATTTTTCATGAGGATAATGCGGAATTGGTAAGTCTGAAAAGCAAACTTGTTTCTATTGTATTTGACAGTAAAACAACAGTTTGTTCTGCTTTAGGGCAAAAGCCATACTCTATAAGTTTGGGGTATACTCCGTTAGAAGGTATTATGAGTGCTTCAAGTTGCGGGGACCTGGATTCCGGTATCGTATTTTATTTAATGAAAAGGTATGGGAATAGTTTGTTCAAAATAGACGATATATTAAAAAGGCAAAGTGGATTTTATGGACTAACAGGTTATGATATTAAAATACAAGAGTTAATTAAATTATATGGTAAGGATGATAAAGTAACATTGGCTTTTGATGTCTATAGAAATCAGATATTAAAATATTTAGGGGAAGCTATTTCTGTTTTAGGAGGGATTGATCACCTTGTTATATCTGGAAGTGAAACCAAAACATTTTTTCCTATTATTTGTAAGTTATTGAAAGATATTTCTTTTCTTGGAATTAATCCCAAATGCTTGCCTTGGGAAGAAGATGGTGTTTTTGTAGAATTAACTACCCATGAATCAGATATAAAAGTAAGTATCAATTATCAAACTCTCGCAGAGATCATAGCACATAAAACAATAAAGACCATTAAATCAAAATAGAAAAAGTTTTTAATTTCAATGATCATTTTTTCTAGCAACATTATTCTTTAGGTAGACCAAAAAACCTGTAAACGCCATGAAGCTTTAGTTTTTATTGTACAAATTTAGTGCAATGGCAAAAGTTCTTTATATAACTCTTTTCCCTTGCCTTTTTTGTTGGTAAAAGATACAATGAACCATATATGAAAAAGCTTGAAAAACTTAAACCAGGTGACACAATAGGTATTGTTGCACCAGCAAGCTCTTTTGATAAAGATAATTTTAAAAGAGGCGTAATACTTTTGCGTAAACTGGGGTTTAAGGTTAAATATGAAAAAGCAATATTCAATAAATGCTGGTCAACATTAGGGCATGATAAACAACGGGCGTTTCAAATAAACAGAATGTTCGCAGATAAACAAGTCAAAGCAATATTTTGTGCAAAAGCAGGATCCGGTTCATCAGCCATCATTCCTTATCTTAATAAACAGATAATTCAGGAAAACCCAAAAATATTTGTAGGGTATAGTGATATAACAGTAATACTTTTGTATCTTCAATGGGCAACTAATGCAATAGTTTTTCACGGGCCTGTTGTTTCAGGAGAAATGTTCGAGGGGATGCATCTTCATACAATTAACTGGCTTTTAAGGATGATAGGAGATGATATTACAGGGGCAATAATAAGACATAAAAACATACAGACGATAGTTGAAGGAGTAGCAACAGGCATGCTGGTAGGCGGGAACTTGTCAAAGATAGAAGAATCCCTAAACGAAGAATATGCTTTACAGGATAGGGATAAGGTCCTTTTTCTTGAAGATGTTGAAGAGACTCCTGAGTCAATAAATGATCTGCTTCGGGCTTTGAAAGAAGAAAAAAAATTCAAAAATATCAAAGGTATTCTTTTCGGAAGAATGTTGAATTGCTATGAAAAAGAAAAGGATATTATTTCTCAGATAAAAAAATGGTTCAAGGATGAGGGCTATCCGGTCCTTTTTGGGTTTCCATCAGGACATACTCA
>JAQVOV010000089.1 GCA_028702395.1 Candidatus Omnitrophota bacterium | reverse complement strand
AATCCTTTTGCATCCAATAAAGCAATACAAAGAGCATCGCCCATTGCAAGTGCTGCTGTAGTAGATGCAGTTGGAGCTAATCCTAAAGAACAAGCTTCTTCTTTAACGCTAACATCAAGAATAAAATCAGCATTTTTGGCTAAAGTAGATCTTTTGTTACCAACCATAGAAATAAGTTTAGCCCCTATTTTTTTTATAACAGGAAGAAGTTTACAAACTTCTTCTGTCTCTCCACTGTTTGAAAGAGCTATGATACAATCTGTTTTTGTTACTCTGCCAATATCACCATGTAAAGCTTCCGCTGGATGAAGGTATAATGAAGGTGTACCGGTTGACGCTAACGTCGCAGATATCTTTCGTGCTATGAATCCTGATTTTCCCATACCAGTAACGATTATTCTGCCTTTTGTTTTTACAAGAAGCTCTATTATTTCAGGAAAATCCTTATCTATTCTTTTCTTTAACGCTATTATAGCTTTTGCTTCTATGTCCAAAACTTTTTTTGCTCTTTTTATTGACATTTTATTCTCCTTTATGTCAAAGTAAAAAGGCAAAAGTAAAAAGTAAAAAATCTGTTTTCATTGTGGAGTCTTTTTAAAGAACTTGAATTCAGAACCTTCCACACTTTTACCTTTTACCTTTTACCTTTTTACTTTTTACTTATATTTTTTTAATCACCCTTTACACGCCTTCTCAACATTTTGAAGACTTTTCAGAACTGATTCAAGCTCAGAAAGCTTCAGCATATTCGCTCCGTCAGACAGCGCTTTTGAAGGATCTTTATGAACCTCCATGAATAAAACATCGGCTCCGCAACATAACGCTGCTTTTGAAAGATATGGAATAAATTTAGAATCTCCTCCGCTTTTACCACCAAGCGCACCTGGTTTTTGTACTGAATGGGTAGCATCAAAACATACAGGATAACCATAATCTTTCATAATAATAAGTGCTTTAAGATCAGTAACAAGATTATTGTAACCAAAACTCACTCCTCTATCAGTGATAATGATCTGTTTATTTGATGTTGACTCAATTTTCTTTATCACATTTTCCATATCCCATGGCGCAAGGAACTGTCCCTTTTTCACATTCACTATTTTCCCTGTTTTACCTGCAGCTACTACAATATCTGTTTGCCTGCAAAGAAAAGCCGGTATCTGAATTATATCTAAAACATTTCCCCCGAGATTTGCTTCTTCAACTGAATGAACATCACTAAGAATTGGAATATCAAAAGCTTTTTTCACCTTTTCCAGCATTTTTAATCCCTTTTCTATCCCAGGTCCTCTATATGAATTAACTGAAGTCCTGTTTGCTTTATCATAGCTTGCTTTAAATATAAATGGTACTTTTAATTTACCAGTCACTTTTTTTAGTTTTTCCGCATGTTCCATCACACTTTTTTCACTCTCAATAACACATGGCCCTGCTATTAAAACAAAAGGATTGCCTCCTCCGATCTTTATTTTACCTAATTTTATTGTTTTTGTGTTTTGCATATTATTCACCCCTATATTCTGTTAGTGTCTGTGTCTGTTTCTGTGTCTGCATTGGATAGTGCTAAAAATAGTTTTAGAAAAAACCTGTTTTAGGACATTCCATTACAGACACTGACACAGACACTGACACAGACACTGACACTAACTTTATTTTAAAATCATTTTTATTACCCTGCCAACAACTCCCGCACCCTCTCCAGATCTTCTAGCGTATCAACCCCTATAGAATCAAAATCTGTTTGAATGACCTTTATTTTATATCCATTTTCAACAACTCTAAGTTGTTCAAGTTTCTCGACTTTTTCAAGCATTGTTTGTTCCATTTTTGTATATTTTATAAGAAAATCCTTTTTATAGGCATATACACCTAAATGTTTATAATATCTCGCTAAAGGCAGATCATTCTGGTCCCTAAGATAAGGCATAGGACTTCTTGAAAAATAAATAGCGTTTTTTGAATTATCTAGAACAGCTTTAACTACATTTGGATTCTGAATTTCATTTTTATCTTTTAGGACTTTTACCGCAGTAGCCATAACAACATCATTTTTGTCTGTGAAAACATCAACCAGTTTATCAATAACATTAGAGGGCATCATTGGTTCATCACCTTGAATATTAACAACTACATCCACATCCATGTCCTTAACAACTGCTGCAACCCTATCTGTACCTGATAAAAGCGAAGGATCAGTCATTACCGATCTTCCTCCGAATTTTTTTATACTATTTAAAACTTTTTCATCATCACAAGCAATAATGATATCGTCTAATTTTTTAGACTTTATAATATTTTCCCATACCCATTGTATTAAAGGTTTACCATGAATTTCTGCTAACATCTTACCTGGCAATCTGGTCGAAGAATATCTTGCCGGAATAACACCTATAGTTTTCATTAGTTCTCTATTTCCTTTCTCATTCTTTCGATAAGTTCTTCAGGATCAACAACTGATATCCCTACTTTTCCAACAACTATACCAGCTGCACAATTAGATATATGTGTAGCCTGTATAGGAGTTGCTCCAGCGGCAAGACATAATGTGAATGTACTAATTACTGTATCACCTGCCCCTGAAACATCATATACTTCCTGTGCAATAGTAGGTATTGTTTTCGCTTTCTTTCCTTTTTCAAAGATAGCCATACCATTTTCCCCAAGAGTTATTAACGCATATTTTAAATCCAGTTTCTTTACAAGTAAATGTCCCATTTTATCTATACTATCTTTATCTTTGATCTTTAGACCTGTTACCTTTGATGCTTCATGGTGATTAGGAGTTATTACAGTAGCCCCTTTATAAAAAGCTAAATGCTCTTCCTTAGGATCAACTGCTATTAACTTTTTATGCTTTTTGGCAAGAGCTGTTATAGGCCTTAACAAAGCAGGCGTGATAAGACCTTTACCATAATCTTCAATAATAACAGCGTCCATATCTTTTATGACGCTTTGAACATAAGCAACTATCTTTTTTACTATGTTTCCCGGAACTTCTTTTAAAACTTCTCTATCGATACGCACAACCTGCTGCTGATGTGCAACAACCCTGGTTTTTACAATTGTCGGCATGCCTGGATCTGATATAAGCCCATCCGTATTGATTTTCTTAAGCTCAAGTTCATTCTTTATAATAGCACCTTTAACATCTTCTCCTATGAGCCCAACAATATGTGCTTGGGCACCAAGACTAATTATATTATTAGCAACGTTCGCTGCTCCACCCGGCATAAAGCTTTCCTTTTTCACCCATACAACAGGAACCGGAGCTTCAGGAGATATCCTTGAAACCTCTCCCCATATAAATTCATCAAGCATAACATCACCTATCACAAGTATCTTCTTATCATTAAAGTTGCTCACTACTTTTTTTAATTTATTTAAATTCTGGGTCTTCATTCGATCTCCTATATTCATATTTCGTTAATCTTTTTATAATTGGGTTTGTAGGGTCGTACCAGCCTGCCGGCAGGCAGGTTGCAATACGCCCCTACTCTAAACTCCCAATTGTGGACATAATTATATATAATATATGACATTATGTCAAGTTATCCCTAATAAGACTTGACAAATAATTTTATTCATGGTATTTAGTAAAATAAGAAGTTTGAGAAATATGGGTCTCTACTTTGATTGAATATAATGCTAATTGGATCTAGCTGAATTTCAAATTCCATCATTTGACTAATATTTAGTCAAGTAGAATAAGGAACTTACTGTGAATATCTTACTTGTTTACCCTGAAATCCCTGCAACTTTCTTTAGTTATAAAAATGCTTTGAAATTCGTTTCAAAAAAAGCTGCCTGCCCCCCTTTGGGATTGATCACTATTGCTGCTATGCTTCCTCAAAAATGGAACAAAAAGCTAATAGACATGAACGTATCTGAGTTAAAAAAGACAGACATCCTCTGGGCAGATTATGTTTTTTTAAGCGGAATGAACATTCAAAAAAAATCTTTTGAGAAAGTTCTCGCACTCTGCAATCAATTTCACGTAAAAGTCGTAGCAGGCGGGCCAATGGTCAGCACTGAACATGAGAGCTTTTCAGGCATAGATCACTTTATCCTGAATGAAGCTGAAGAAACTATTCCTATTTTCATAAATGACCTTCAAAACAACTGTGCTAAGCCTGTTTACTATTCTACAAAATTCCCTGATATAACCTTAAGTCCTGTTCCGCTTTGGCATTTACTGGATATGGATAAATATGCAGCAATGAACATTCAATATTCGAGAGGCTGTCCTTTCAATTGTGATTTTTGTAGTATAACTATGCTAAATGGTCATATACCCCGCACAAAAACCTCTGAACAACTTCTCAATGAGTTTGATTCTTTATTTGCATCCGGTTTTCGCGGTGAAATATTTATTGTTGATGATAACTTTATAGGCAATAAACAAAAACTTAAAAACAACATTCTCCCCTCTATGATCCAGTGGCAAAAAAAAAGGAATTACCCTTTTCATTTTGAAACTGAAGCATCCATTAACCTCGCTGATGATAGAGATCTTATAAAACTTATGGTTAAAGCAAGATTCAATGCTGTTTTCATAGGGATCGAAACCCCTAATTCAAAAAGCCTCACAGAATGTGGTAAAACACAAAATTTGAAACGGAACATGGTAGATTCTGTAAAGGAAATACAAAGACATGGCCTTATAGTTTCAGGAGGATTTATCGTAGGATTTGATAACGATTCTCCCAATATCTTTGATGAGCAGATCAACTTTATACAAAAAAGCGGAATTGTCACAGCTATGGTAGGTTTATTGAATGCTCCAATTGGAACACGCCTTTTCAACCGTTTGAACGCTGAAAACCGTATCCTGAAAACATTGACCGGAGATAACATGGACGGTTCTATGAACTTTATCCCTAAAATGGGTTATCCTGAACTTTTAAAGGGCTATAAAAGGGTATTAGACACTATCTATTCTCAAAAATCATTTTATAACCGGACAAAAACTTTCCTTAAAGAATATCGTCCGCCATCTTATCTAACTCAAAAAATACGACCTATAGACATCAAGGCACTCTTGCAATCAATGTTCTTATTGGGTGTAGTAGATAAGGAGAGAATATATTATTGGAAACTCTTTATGTTCAGTTTATTCAAATATCCAAAAAATTTTCCTCTGGCAATAAAATTGATGATCTATGGTTTTCACTTCAGAAAAGTAGCTACGACAATATAAGATCTGCTCAGCAGAAACCCTTATTTTCTAATACAAGGACCTAACAGCATCATAGACTTCATCCACAGAAATTGCATCCAGACATTTAAAATGTTTATCACAATTATGAGCTAAACATTTTTTGCATCCTGCATCTTTGTGTATCACAATATCTTTTTCTCCTCTAGGACCCCACCTTAAAGGAGAAAGCCCAGGATCCTTTCTGCCAAAAATATCTACAACAGGTGTGCCAACTGCAACAGCCATATGTACCGGTCCTGAATCATTTGAAACAAAAACCTTACTTTTTTTCAAAATTGCGGCTAACACTCCAATAGATGTTTGCCCTACAAGATTTATAAGCCTACTTGAGACAAGAGCATTGACCTTATTACACAATTGAAGATCACTTTGAGCTCCAACAAGAATAACCCTTACCGAAGAATCCTCATTCAATCTATCTATTAGTTCTGCAAACTTATGAAAAGGCCATATCTTTGATCTGCAACTTGCACCTGGATGAACAGTAATGACATTAGCTCCTTTAGGAATATAGTTTTCTTCACAAAGTTGTTTAGCTCTATCAATATCTTGATCGCTAACATATAATCTTAATCTTTTATCAACAGGATCTATGCCTATATGCCTTAAAAGATCCAGAGTATATTCTGTTTCATGTTTTAAACCAAGTTGTTTTTTATGCGCTACCCTATCTGTAAGTAAAAAACCTAATTTGTGATCATATCCTATTCTCTTTTTGATACCTGCTAAAAAGCAAGTGAGATTCATCCTGTTTGTAGGATGAAGAACTATTGCCATATCAAACTTCTTACGTCTTATTTCAAAAGCGAAATTCAGCATACCTTTGAATTTTTTATATTTCCCTTTTTTATCATATTCAATAACTTCATCAACAAGAGGGTCATTCACAATAAGAGGTGCAGTTTCAGGGCGCAAACAAAATGCAAGATAACTATCAGGATATTTTGCTTTAATGGCTCTGATAACAGGAGTAGATAACATAACATCCCCTATTCTATCTGTTCTTGTGATCAATATTCTCATGATAATACCTCTTTTAAAACACTGAAAACCTCATCAACTGAAATATCTTTCATACAATCATTGTGCAAATAAATGCAGCTTGGCTTTTTACAAGGAACACAATCCCTTTTACTTGCAACTACCCTGCTTTTTTCTGCAACAGGCCCATAAAGAATAGGGTCTGTAATGCCAAATATAGCTACAGTAGGAGTATTAACTGCACTTGCAAAATGCAAAGCCGC
>JAQVOV010000088.1 GCA_028702395.1 Candidatus Omnitrophota bacterium | reverse complement strand
GATTGTACTTGTAAAAGATTTGTTGAAATATGGAATCTTGTTTTTACACAATTCAACAGAGTGGGAGAGAATGACCTAAAACCCTTGCCTAATAAGAACATTGACACTGGTATGGGGCTTGAACGTATAACAGCTGTTATGCAGAGTGCTAGAACAAATTTTGATACAGATCTTTTTATTCCGATCATTAAGAAAATAAAGGAACTCGAATTAACAGGTTTGTTTTCAGAAGGGATCGATGAAAAAAAAAGAAAGGTCATTGCAGATCATCTGCGTGCAGCAGTTTTTGCTATAGCAGAAGGACTTCTGCCTTCTAATGAGGATAGAGGTTATGTTATTCGCAAACTTATAAGAAGAGCTTATATAGGGGCTTTAGAGCCTTTTTTATTTAAAATAGTTCCTGTTATTATAGAACTTATGGGGAATGTCTACCCAGAACTTATTGAAAGATATGAAAACATTGTTTTTGTGATCAAAGAAGAAGAAGAACGATTTGAGGAAACACTTTCTGTAGGTCTTCCTAGACTAAAAGATATCATGGACAACAATATAGAGCACAAAAAAATACAGGGAAAAGATCTTTTTAAACTTGTTGATACATATGGGTTGCCTTTGGAAGTTATTGAACAAATATCGAAAAAACAAGGATATTCTATTGATATAGAAGGATTTGATATCCTTATGAAACAGGCAAAAGAACTTTCAAGAAAAGGTTCAAACATAGAAAACAACATATTCGTTGAAAGTATTTTTTCAAAAGCACCAGATACACAGTTATCGGATAAAGATACAGAGAACATTCATATTGCTTTTATTGTAAAAGACGGGAAAATTGTTGATAAAGCGAATAAAGAAGACCAGGTGGCTATTATTACTTCCCCTCAATGCACTTCTTTTTATAAAGAGTCAGGTGGGCAGACAGGAGATACAGGCACAATAAAAGATGAAAACACATGTGTTGAGATCAAGAACACAGTTCTTTCTGAAAATAAAATTGTCCATATTTGTGTTATTAAAAACGGTGAGATCAAAACAGGTCAGAAAATGATCATTGAAAGGGATTGCCAGAGGAATAAAAAAATAGCATGTAATCATACGGCAACTCATTTGCTTCAAAGTGCTTTACGGCAGGTTTTAGGGGAACGTGTAAAACAAAGTGGATCGGCTGTTGATGAGAATAGGTTGCGATTCGATTTTACTTACACAAAAAAAATGACACAGGAACAACTCCAACAGGTTGAAGAAATAGTTAACAGAAATATTAAGGCATCTGTTTGTGTTGAAAAAAAAGTAATGGATAAGGAGAAAGCCCGAGAAGAAGGTGCTATTGCATTGTTTGGGGAAAAATATGGTGATAAGGTAAGAGTTGTAACTATAGGGGATTGTTCAAAAGAGTTTTGCGGGGGATCACATGTAGATAACACTAAAGACATAGGACTTTTTAAGATAATAAATGAAAGCTCAATTGCAAGCGGAATAAGAAGAATAGAGGCTATAACAGGTAATGAGGTTATTGAAGATGTGAGAAGAAATTATGATAGAATGCTTGGCGACTTGGCTAAATTGCAAGAGCAATCCAAAGAAATGTCATTAGATGTAGCCCGTTTTAAAGCAGATCTTTTTAGTGAGTTAGAAGGGTTTGTAAATATATTAGAAAAAAGCATTAAAGAGGGGACTGTATCATTTGTTCAATTGGAAGAATTTTATTATGCAATATACCCGAAATATGAAAAGATCAAAGCTGATATTTTAAAAGAACAAAAAAAGAGTGAAAAACAGAATAAAAAGACATCGCATGAGGATTTTGATGAATATATTGCTGATGTTCTGCTGGCATCACCATTTTGTACGAACGATATTGATGTTTTTTGTAAGAAACTCGATAAATGTAATATGAATGTTTTAAGAAGTATTGCAGACGAAGTTAGAGGAAAACATCCTAAAAGGTTATATGTTCTTTTATCAGAATCAGAAGGTAAAGCGAACATGATAGTTACATATTCTTATGATCTTAAAGGTAAGAATATAAACGCATCAGAGATAGTGAAAAAACTTTGTGATTATATTGACGGCTCAGGAGGAGGAAGACCTGATTTTGCGCAGGCAGGAGGTAAGGATCCCAAAGGTATAGATAAAGTTATAGCAAATGCAAAAGATATTATTTCGGAAATGTTGAATAAATAGTACAACAGGAGTTAATATGAAAACCTTAAGAATAGGCAGTAAACAGTACGAGAACTTTTTGAACAGGGATTTTGCCGTTAAAAAAAGAGTTACAAATACAGTTACTAAGATCCTGAATGATGTCAGGATAAATGGTGATAATGCCATTGTTCGTTATACACGTAAATTCGATAGAGTTAATCTAAAACCAAAAGATATTAGGGTTTCGCAAAGTGAGATAAGCGGAGCATATCAGGATATTGATCCTGAAATAGTGAACTCTATAAAGACCGTTATGGAAAACATCAATAAATTCTATAAAACAAATAAAATAAGATCCTGGAAAATAAAAAAGGAAAATGGAGTTTTTTTAGGTGAAAAAGTAACTGCTATTGATAGTGTAGGTGTTTATGTCCCAAGCGGGACAGTTCCTCTTGTTTCGAGTGTATATATGTCTGTTCTTCCTGCAAAGATAGCCGGAGTTAAACGAATAGCACTTGTATCACCTCCAAATAAAACAGGATCAATAGATCCTTATATACTTGTCATGGCAGATCTTTTAAAAGTTGATGAGGTCTACAAAGTCGGTGGAGCACAGGCAATAGGGGCACTTGCTTTTGGAACAAAAAGTATACTGAAAGTCAATAAGATAGTAGGGCCTGGAAATGAATATGTTACAGAAGCTAAAAGACAGGTTTTTGGTTTTTGTGACATTGATATGCTTGCAGGTCCAAGTGAAGTTTTGATCTTAGCAAATCAAAATGCAAATCCGGATTATGTCATAAAAGATATGCTTGCTCAATCAGAACATCATCTTGGAATTTCAATTCTTGTGACCCCTTCTAAAAAACTCGGACAAATAGTTAAAAAGAAGGTAGAAAAAGGATATCTTATACAAACAAGGAATATGGATGAGGCTATTGAAATAGCTAATCAAATAGCACCAGAACACCTTGAAATTATAGTTAAGGACCCTCAAACTGTTTTAAAGAAAGTCCGTAATGCCGGAGCAATTTTTCTTGGACAATATACTCCAGTCACTGTAGGTGACTATGTGGCAGGCCCAAGCCATGTTTTACCAACAGCAGGTACAGCAAGATTTTTTTCTGGATTGGGAATTGAAAGTTTTCTAAAAACATCACATATAATTCATTACAGTAAAAAGGCTTTAGATGAGGTAAGGCCTATTTTGGAGAAACTTACTGCTATAGAACAATTACCTTGTCATATGGATGCAGTGCGTGCTAGGTTTGAATAAATCGAGTAACATTGAAAAAAGATAAAAGATAAAAGACGAAAGATAAAAGAGTGGATGGTCCTAAAAGAGGTTTGCCAATAAGATGCCACAATAAAAACAAGATTTTATCTTTAAGTTTAAATAAAAAGAAAGGGAAAAAAGATGACAACAAACAAGACTATCAAAAACAGGAATATCAAAAAAAGGAACGCTGCAATTAACAGAAAGACAACAGAAACAAAGATAACAGGGATGCTTTGTCTTGATGGTGTAGGTAAATCAGAAATAAAAACAGGAATAGGCTTTCTTGATCACATGTTAACCCTTTTTGCTTTTCATGGTCTTTTTGATCTGAAGATCAAGGTTAAGGGGGATCTAGAAGTTGATATGCATCATACAAATGAAGATGTTGCGATCTGTTTAGGGCAAGCTTTTAAAAAAGCATTAGGAGCATGTAAAGGCATAAAAAGATATGGTGATTCTGAAGTGCCGATGGATCATGCCAGAGCAAAAGTCACTGTTGATGTTGGTAATAGATTTTCATATAGCGGGATCAAATTTCGTGATGGTGAGCCGGAACCTGCGTTAGATTCGATAGTAGGAAAATTCAATGATGAAAATTATTCCATGGAATTGGGTAATGACTTTATTGAAACATTTGCTAAAAGCTTGCAGATAAATATGCATGTTGATATTATGGCACGAAGTGATATGCACCATATGTTAGAAGCGATCTTTAAAGCTATGGGAATAGCTCTTGATAGGGCAACTGAAATAGATCCTAGACGAAAGCATGTTGTTCCTTCAACAAAGGGGATAATGTAAGTGAGGTGATAGGATATAGTGTCTGTGTCTGTTTCTGTATTAACTTAAATTGATTTAAAGATATTTTGATATCAGAAGTTCTCATAGACAAAAGTAAAAAGAGGAGAAGGAGTTTGTTTTTAGTTGTATGTTTTAGTATATACAGACACTGAAACAGACACTGACACAGTTTATGGCAGATATAGCGATAATCGATTATGGACTTGGGAATATACAAAGCGTATACAATGCTTTCTCTTTGTTAGGAGCAGATGTTTGTGTTACTGCGTCAAGAGAAGTTATAGAAAATGCTAATAAAATAGTTTTGCCAGGCGTTAGTGCTTTTGATGATACTATTAGGGAACTATCTTCAAAAGGTTTGGATTCTATCATACGCAAAAGCATATCATCAGGGAAATATTTTCTTGGTTTATGTTTGGGGTTACAAGTGCTTTTTGAAAGCAGCGAAGAAGGAAACCTTCCAGGACTATCAATATTAAAAGGGAATGTCAGGAAATTTCCCAAAGCATCTGGTTTCAAGATCCCTCATATGGGATGGAATACTGTTAAGTTTTCAGCTGATAATGCTATTGCAAAAGGTATTGAACAGGATTCGTTTTTCTATTTTGTTCATTCCTATTATGCTCAGTCAGATGATCTTTCGCTCATTGGGGGTAGAAGTGAATATGCACAAGTAGAATTCATTTCATGTGTCAGAAAAGATAATATATTTGCTACACAATTTCATCCTGAAAAAAGTCAGGATAAAGGTCTTAAAATGATAAAGAATTTTATGGAGTTGTAAAATGTTAGTTATTCCAGCGATAGATATTATAGATGGAAAAGTTGTAAGGCTTACACAAGGTGATTATGATAAAAAGACAATTTATTGTGATGATCCTGTTTCTGTTGCACAAAAGTTCAAAAATATGGGAGCAAAAAGAATACATATCATAGATCTTGATGGAGCAAAAACAGGGGAACCTATCAATTTGCCTATTGTAAAGGAAATTGTCAACAGTACAGAATTGGATGTCGAACTAGGCGGAGGAATAAGGAACATACAAACCATCGCACAAATATTAGATTGCGGAGTTAAAAAAGTCATACTTGGAACAGCAATTTATAAAGACGAAAATTTCGCAAAAATGAGTATTGATAATTTTGGGGAAGCAGTTATTTTCGGCATTGATGCTAAAGAAGAAAAAATCAAGATCGAAGGGTGGGTAAAGGAATCCGGTGTAGAGATATTTGATTGCTTGAAAATTTTTGAGAATATGGAAGTTAAAACTATACTTTATACAGATATTGCAAAGGATGGTATGTTATCTGGTCCAAATATTGAAATGATAAAGAAGATCTTAAGTAAAACATCTCTAAAAGTCATTGCAGCAGGCGGTGTTACTACAATAGAGGATGTCAGAAAGTTGTCAAAGTTAGAACAAAAAGGACTTGTCGGGGCTGTTGTAGGTAAGGGGTTCTATGAGGGGAACATTGATCTTAAGGAGGTTTTTCGTGCTTTCTAAGAGAATAATCCCATGCTTGGATGTTAAAGACGGCAGAGTTGTAAAAGGTATTAATTTTTTAAATCTCGTAGATGCAGGAGATCCTGTTGATAATGCGAAAATTTATAATAACGAAGGTGCGGATGAACTGGTTTTTCTGGATATTACAGCTAGCCATGAAAAAAGAGGCACAATGGTAGATGTTGTTAGAAAAGTTGCTAAAGAGGTTTTTATGCCTTTCACTGTTGGTGGAGGGATAAAAACAATTGAGGATATAAGAAATTTGCTCAATGCTGGTTGCGATAAGATCTCTATCAATACGCCGGCAGTTAAGGATCCGGAATTCGTAAAAAGAGCAAGTGATAGATTTGGCAGTCAGTGCATAGTAGTTGCAATTGATGCAAAGCGAGTAGGAAATAACTGGGAAATATTTGTAAATGGGGGACGTACCCCTACAGGGATAGATGCGGTTAACTGGGCTAAAAAAGTCGAACAACTTGGAGCAGGGGAGATACTTCTCACAAGTATGGATCGTGATGGTACAAAAAACGGGTTTGATATAGAACTTACAAAAACAATAAGTGAAGGGGTTGGTATTCCGGTTATTGCTTCAGGCGGATGTGGTAAGCCAGAGCATTTTGCAGAAGTTTTTACAAAAGGAAAAGCAGATGCCGGATTGGCAGCAAGTATATTTCATTTTAGGGAGTTTTCTATAAGTGAAGTTAAGGCTTTACTTGAGGAAAAGGGGATAGTTGTTCGTAATTAGTGTCAGTGTCAGTG
>JAQVOV010000087.1 GCA_028702395.1 Candidatus Omnitrophota bacterium | reverse complement strand
TAGCAGAGACTATAGCAAATTGGACAAAAGGATCTATTTTCCTCATTTCTTTAACCTCAAAGTGTGCTGAAGGATCAAATCCTTTCACTTCAGCTGCTATTTGAGATGAAAAATAAGTAGGGTCAAATTTCGTAATACGTCCTGCTCCACTTCGCCCGTGCATAAGAGAGGACCAAAAATCATCTTTATTATTGCCTACAGGGGTAATAGCACCTACCCCTGTAATAACAACTCGTCTTTTTTCCATAAAATTTCTCTTAATTAGCTATATTAATATTAGCCTAGTTTTTCTTCAATATATTTTAGAGCTGATCCAACTGTAGTCATTTTTTCTGCATCTTCATCTGGTATTTCAACACCAAATTCTTCTTCTAGAGCCATAACAAGCTCTACTGTATCTAGCGAATCTGCGCCAAGATCTTCAACGAACTTAGCATCTTCAGTAACCTCTTCTGGCTTAACCCCTAACTGCTCTGCTATTATAGACTTTACTTTTCCTGCATCAACAGCCATTAATATCCTCCTTTATTACGTAACCATTCCTCCACACACACGGAGCACCTGTCCGGTGATATAAGAGGACTTTTCACTTGCAAAAAACACAACTGCATCAGCTATGTTATCTGCAGTTCCAAGCTTTCCTAACGGAATAAGCTTTAGCATACTATTTTTTACATCTTCTGACAGAACATCTGTCATTGCAGTCTGAATAAATCCGGGAGCAAGCGCATTTACATTAATGTTGCGTGAAGCTACTTCTTTGGCAACTGTCTTTGTTAATGCAATTACCCCGCCTTTACTAGCTGCATAATTAACTTGTCCAGGGTTTCCTATTTGCCCAATTATAGAAGCAATATTAATTATTTTCCCATATCTCTGCTTCATCATTGGTTTTATAACTGCTTTAGTGCAGTTAAAAACCCCTTTAAGATTCACGTTTATTACAGAATCCCATTGAGCTTCATCCATTCTCATTATAAGGGTATCTTTGGTTATCCCTGCATTATTAACAAGAATATCTATTTTACCTAACTTTTCAATAACTTGATCTATGAATTCTTGAACACTTTTAGAGTTAGTAACATCAACTTTTAAAGCTAAGACTTTTCTGCCTGTTTTAGAAAGCTCTTTTTCTGCTTCAGAAAGGGTTTGTTCATTAACATCACAAATTGCTATGTTTGCTCCTTCATCTGCCAACTTTTGAGCAATAGCATATCCTATTCCCCTTGCCCCACCTGTAATTATTGCAACTTTGTTTTCCAGTTCCATTAATCTCCTTTTTGTTTGCCCATATTTTATCAACTTTTTGTGATGTGTCAATATTTTTTATTAAAATGTTTTTTCTTTTAGCTAATAAATCTCATGATCTATATTTGTGTCAACCGTTTTTTAATGTTATTTATTGCATTCAAACAGGAAGTCATTGCTTGTTTACACCCCTCCAGATCCTCTTGACTGGCATATTCCGGAACTAAAACTTCTAATTTTGATCCTGCGCTTTGAAACAATTTTCCTGCTTCTGCAAAAAGCTGTATCGAAAGTCTTAGATCGTTTTCATTATTTGCATTTGACATTGCATTAGCTGCTTTTTGCATAAGAGAAGAAGCAGTTGTTATATCAACAAAAGCTTCTTGCCTAAGAACATCTGGGCTTTCGGTTTTAGCATAAGTTGAAGAGCAAGAACATAGAACTACTAAAAAAACAGCACTCCAAAATTTACCCATTATTTCCCCCATTCCTTTTTCTTATGTTGTTTTTTAACGACTTTTTTCTGCACCTCATATCTGTTTTGATATGCTTTTTGTGCATTACCCGAAAGTTTGACCCATTTTCCGTTTTCTCTTATCTGGGTAACTTGATCTGTGAAAATATCAACTTTAGCCTTTGCTTTTGATCTATTAGCATTATACATTTCTATTTCTCTTGAAAAGATCGAAGCATACGAATAAGGAATATATAAATTAAATGTAATATATATGAATATATACACAAAAAAACACTTATTTATCACCATCTTCGCCTTTTTGAACGCATATAAAAAACTGCCCCTGTTACATATGAAAAGGCTGTTAAATAAAAAAGATGCTTTCGCGGCATAAAAGAGAAAAGAGTTTCAACATCATAACCAGTCATAAGTTTTAAAATTATTGCTACAATAAAAGCAACAGCTGTACCTACAATACCTGCAAAAAAAAGATCCTTGATAAAACCACTCCCTACAACTTGATAAACTCGTGTTTTTTTCATATAACAGACTATACAATAGATAAATGTATATTGCAAGGATTTTTTGGGGTTAAAAGAGTATTTGGTGAATTGTTATGCGTAAGTCGTATATCGTAGGTCGTACGGTTAATCTGGCTCTATGCCGGTATAAATTCCTTATTCAGGAAATTCAACTAGCGCGTTGCGCGTAGCTCGTGACTCGTGGCAAAACCGTTGCTAATAGTTTAAAAACCTTATTAACCTTCTGACTTCGAAACCTTATCAACTGAGTTCAGAACGTTCCCCAAACCAGTCAAACCAGTTAAACTAGTACAACCACTCAAACAAAAAATTAACCCCTATTAACACGTTCTGGTCTCTGGTCTCTGGTTTCTATCCCCGATTCTTACTCTTCATTATAAATCGCTTTAATTTGACCAGAAAACCAACCGCCTGTATAAGAATCCAAATATGCTGAAAGTTCTTGTATTCGCAATTGCTTTTCAATATACATTTCATTATCTTCTATTGACATACTAGCAAGTTGGAGCTGTAACCTTCTTCTTTCAAAATAGATCCTTGTAACATCACTTAAAATATCAGTTCTTAACTGTACCATAAGTTTACTTCTATTATCTATACTTGTTTGTGCATCACTATATAGTAATTCGCCTAGATCCCAAGAAAAACTTATATCAATTCCTCGGCTATTGTCTCTTGGCCCATTAACCCAATACGAATTACTTGAACTTGTATATATCTCATAGGTGTCACTACTACCTACATCAACTCCCATGGAAATTTTTGGTAATAATGCTTTTAACTGTGCATTTCTTCTCCACGTTATGATCTTCTCAGGATTGACTTCAGCATAGTCAATAGCAATTTCTTGAACTTGTTGTACATCAGGTTCTTTGTCCATTTCATAAGTTCTATTAGAAAAAACAGAAAAACCTGTATCTGTCTCTATTGAATATCCTTGGCTATAACTTGAATACAACTCATTTCCTGAAATAATATATATTCTATCTTCTAAGATAAAAACATCTTTAACATCTAAAGAATCTAAACCTTGAAGGATGACTGCCCAAATATTTTTCTTAAAATCATAACGAAAGAGACCTCTATCAGTAGCAACATAAATATTATTTGTTTTAGAAGAGATCTCACATTGCTTGACTTTTTCATAATATCTTCCCTTTCCAGCCAAAAAAGTCCAAGTTACAGCTGAATCTCCTGAAAGGAAAACACCTTTAGTTGAGGAAACATATATTTTACCATATCCATCAATTGAAATATCTGTATAATGATCCGCTGAATTATCGTCTATCTGAGCATCTTCCTCTAAAAGAATATCTTCAGAAGAACCAAGACTTGTAATAGTATCAACTTTTTGCCATAGATCCGCGCCTATTTTCCCTTTATAAAGTTGATATTTTTTTAAAATATAAACATATTCTTGTTGGTTATCAACTGAAAAACCTATAACATTCTTATCATATTTATTACAATTCACAAAAAGGGTTTGCCAATTGTCCCCATTGTCTTTTGAAGCTAATATACCATTTTGTGTACATATATACACATTATCATCTTTATCAAAAATTATGTCATTTATGGCTTTTTGATCATTATTCAGCACAAATATTGATTGCCATGTCTTTGTCTGGTCAACACTTCTCAAAAGCTCATGTTCTGTTGCAAGAAAAAAAGCACCTGAACTTGATAAACCAATACAATTTAATTCTTGTCCTGATAAAGTTAAAGGTATTTTTGTCCATTGTTCAAAAGCATCCAATGGATAAAAAATAATGGTTAGAAAAACAAGCATGAAAAATGACAAGAGAAATAATTTCTTCATAACTGCGTCCTCCAGTCGGAAAAAGATCCCCTTTTTCCGGGTCAATTGCAATATAAAGATATTTCTCTCCCCAATACCTGATCTACTTCTATAGATATTATACCAGATTTCCTGAACATGAAATGTAATATTTATGTAAAAACGGAAAAACGGCTAAAGCCGTTAGCCTTCAGCTGTTAGCCTTAGAAATATAATGAATTGGGCTTCGAGCCACGCGCAGCAAGCCGCAAATGTTGTAGAAAGTTATCAATAAAAGAGACAGACCTGGTCTATCTCCAAGGAGATAGACCAGGTCTGTCTCTAATTCAATAGCTATCACAAGGCTCAAAGGTCGAAACTCGCTGCTCCTAGCGCAATCTATGACCTTCCACTAGCTCGTGTCGCGCAGCGCGAAGCTCGTAGCGGGTAGCGCTTGGCTCTATCCAGGACGTTCCGCCCTTTTACCTTTTTACTTTTTCCTTTTTACTTAAAAAGTCCTATTAACTCGCCTAAAGTTGCGGTCTTTTCTTTGGCTGATAAAATACTTTCACCAAAAATGTCTCAACATTTTTCTCAATTGCTTCATGCGTTGTTTGATCTTGCTTAAAAGTTTCTCTAGGTTTTCTTGCTTCTGCAAAAACATTGTTTTCTCTTGTAATAATGTTACCTGTTTTTGGGTCTCTAACAACATATGTGGCTTTAACGATACACATATTTTTAGGTTCTGCAGTATCTCCAACTACTCCCCACATTCCTCCTGTGAGTCTGACCCCTGCCTTATCTGTAAATTCATATTCCTTAACATCTATATCAATAACTACATCTGCATCCTTAATGTCACTAACAACTTTAAATTTTACTTCCTTACGTTCTTCTACAATATCTTTAAAAACAGATTTGACTTTCTCGGTCGTAACAGCTTTATCTCCTGAACTATTATCGATTTTATCTACATATATTGCTATTGGATCTACACCTCTGAACTTAGCATAAAGATTTTTTGCATAAGATTGTGAAACTGAAACAAAACAGATCATCAAGATCAGTAACCATGCGATTTTTCTCATTTTTTCCTCCTTTTTATGTGTCAGAGTCTGTTTCTGTGTCAGTTTAAGAACGTCCTAAAGGAGTTTTTAAAAACTTTTTCAGAAACAATCCACTACAGACACAGACACTGCCACAGATAACTATATAATATTAAACATGAAAACAATGATCCGAACAACTATGTTTGCATATATGCCGGAAACAATGTCGTCGAGCATTATGCCATATCCCCCTTTAATCTTTTCCATACTTCTTATCCCCAGTGGCTTTAGAATATCAAAAGCTCTAAAGAACACAAACCCTAACAAAGCTATCTGCCAGCTGAAAGATAATCCAATATAAGCTATCATTTGACCTGATACCTCATCAATTACAATTATTGAAGGATCACCCTCATTTTTTTCTTTTGCAACAAGATCAGATACAAAAAAGCCAATAATAGTTATAAATATCGTAAGTATTACAAAAGACCATCCTCCATTTAATAACGAGAAGATCGCAACCCCTGCTATTGCCCCCCATGTCCCTGGCATAAAAGGTAAATATCCCAATCCAAAAAAAGTTGCTGCTATTTTAGCAATGCGTTTCATTTTTTTTCTCTTCAACTGATCTTTTAATTATGTCTATTGCACTTAAAACTGTTAAAGCTACTGTAATACTTAAACTCAAAGAAACCACAAGATCATAATTTTCCATAAAATTATAAGGATAATACCCTTTTCTATAAATATCATTAAAAATTATCCCGCCCATAACTAAAAGGATACTTAGTAATTGAAAAAAAGTTTTTTGTTTTCCTTTGAATGAAGATTCCAGGATCCTTCCATTTCCTTTGAAAAAGACCAATCTAATGATCGTAACCATTATATCCCGCATTGAAATTACAATGAATATCCACCATGGAATGATCTTCAAATATGCAAAACTTCCAAAAGCAAAAAGAGTAAGCACTTTATCTGCAATAGGATCCATAACTTGCCCTAAAAATGTCTGTTCATTTCTAATTCGCGCTAAAAAACCATCAAGAAAATCAGTAAAAGCAGCAAAAACAAAGACAACTAATGCAATTGCGTGACAGATCAAGCCGTTACAAAAAAGAAAACCAACAAAAACAAAACTTAATATAAGACGAGTTATTGTAAGTATATTGGATAAGGTCATAGCGATTCTCCTATCAGATCATATTCTAAAGCATCTGTTACAATAACATCCTTGAATTGTCCTATTTTTATTTTCTTTTTTGATCTAACAAAACATATGCCATCTATCTCGGGAGCATCCATCTGTGTCCTTCCATAAAACAATGAGGGATCTTTTTCATCTTGCTTTTCTATCAAAACCCTATGTGTTTTCCCGATCTGTAATTCATTGTGCGCTAAAGATATCTTCTGCTGTGTTTTCAAGATCTGATCGACCCGTTCTCTTTTTTGTTTTGCAGGAACTTGCCCTTTAAAAGAATATGCAGGTGTTCCTTCTTCACGTGAATACTCAAAAGCACCTA
>JAQVOV010000086.1 GCA_028702395.1 Candidatus Omnitrophota bacterium | reverse complement strand
CAACCAAAAATACTGATAATAAAAGTGTTACAAAGATCAAAGGTTTTTGGCATGCACTTGGTTGTAAGTGTAAAACAATAGATCCTGTTACTCATGACAAATTAGTATGCCAGATCAGTCATATTCCGCATATTTTATCAAGTATATTAGCTTCTAATGTTGAAGATAAGGCTTTGGAATATAAAAGTACAGGGTATAAAGATATGACACGACTTGCAAAAGGCGATCCATTGCTTTGGAAAGATATTATCAGTTCGAACAAGGATAACATTGTTAAAGAACTGAAAAAATATAATAAAAGTATTGAAAAGTTCATACAAGTTATAAAAAAAGGTAATGAAAAAGAACTTGTAAGTGTGCTTGAGAAAGCGAGAAACAAAGGATAATTAGAGGATGGTTATCAGTTATCTGTAATCTGTTATCTGTTGAGGAATGGTGCTAAACACAGTTTAATGTTTTCTTTTACTCAGACAGATAACACATAACAGATAACTACACGCTATAAACGGAGGAATAATGGACCATATCGTAAAAGTCATAGCAATCGATGGCCCTGCCGGAAGCGGGAAAAGTACAGTAGCTAAAATGGTTGCAGCAAAACTGGGTTTTCTTTATATTGATACAGGCGCAATGTACAGAGCTCTTACACTTAAGGCTGTAAATGAAGGTGTTGATCTGGAAAATGCCAATCTTTTAGAAGAACTTTCCAAAATAACAGATATTAAACTTGAACCTGTTGATTCAGGTGTACAAGTATTTCTTGATGGTGAGGATGTATCAGAAAAAATAAGAGAACTTTCTATCAGTGAGAAAGTCAAATATATTGCAAGAGTAGAGGGTGTAAGAGAGAATATGGTAAAAAAACAGAGATCTTTAGGATTGGATAGTAACGGAGCAGTGCTTGAAGGAAGAGATATAGGAACAGTTGTTTTTCCTGATTCAAAGTGCAAGATATTTTTAGATGCAAATTTTGAAGAAAGGGTTAACAGAAGATATAAAGAATTCATAGAAAAAGGTAAGAGTACTACTTTGGAAGCTATTTCAGAAGACCTTAAAAACAGGGATCATGCTGATTTTACAAGAAAAGCAGGGCCTTTAAAAAAAGCAAAAGATTCTATTGTTATTGATACTACAGGACTAACTATTGATCAGGTTGTGGAGGTTATTTTACAGCATGGAAAGAAATTATACGACTTATAGGATCTCATGTTTTTTCTTTTGGTTATGGTATACAGTTTTACATTCTTTTAAAATGCGTGGTCGTAAAAGAGTTCCTAAAACAGGTTCTTTTATTGCTGCAGCAAACCATGTAAGTCTGGGTGACCCTCCGGCTGTTACAGCTGTTCGTTCTCAGAGATTTATAAGTTTTATGGCAAAAAGAGAACTTTTTGAAGGCAAGAGGTGGGGCTGGTGGTTCAAAGCAATGAATTGTATCCCTACCAATAGAGATGGTAATGATGTCGGTGCAGTTAAAGAAGCTATAAAACGTCTTAAAAACGGCGGAGCTGTTGCTATATTTCCTGAAGGAACAAGATCTGTAAACGGAGATTTTGGAAAACCTCAAGTTGGGATAGGGTTTGTACAGGATAAAACAGGTGTTCCTGTAATACCTTTTTATGTGCAAGGAACAGATAAGGCTTTACCTAAAGGCGGTAAATATAAAGTTTTTTCCCCTGTAGCTATTTATGTTGGAGAAAATGTTGATCTATCAGGGGCAAAAGAAATAGAGAACAATAGAGAGAGATATCAATATATATCTAATAAAGTAATGGAAGCTATAGCAACTATAAAAAGGCAAGTTGAAGAGGGAACGTTTAAGGATTAGTAATCTAAGTAAAAAGGTAAAAGGCAAAAGGAAAAAGGGAGGATGTTCCTGAATTCAAGTTTCTTACAAGACTCCACAATGAGAACAGATTTTTTACTTTTTACTTTTACCTTTTTACTTTTACTGTTTGGAGCAGCGTTACGATGAACATCATAGTAAGCAAATACGCAGGGTTTTGTTTTGGGGTAAAACGGGCAGTAAATATCACTGAACAGACTTTGGAAAAAGGGAAAAAAGTATTTTCTTTTGGACCTATAATACATAACAATTGGGTAGTAAAAAAGCTCTCTGATAAAGGTTTAAAAGTCGTAAAAAGTTTTACAGGAAGGAAAAAGAACGATACTATAATACTTCCTTCCCATGGCATAGATATAAAGAAGATAGCTAAATATCCTGACATGGATTTTGTTGATACAACATGCCCTTTTGTGAAAAAAGCACAAAATTTAATAAAAGAGCTTGACGAAACAGGGTATGAGATATTAATATTAGGGGACAAAAACCATACAGAAGTAAAATGTTTTGTTAATATTTCCAATGGAAGAGCACGTGTCTTTGATAATAAAAAAGAAATAAAGGCATATAAGCTTAAGAAACGCAAAGCAGCTTTTTTGTCACAGACAACACAGTCAGTAGTGAAATTCAAACAAATGTGCGAAGAGCTTCTTGAAAAAAACTGTGATGAACTTAGGATATTCAATACAATATGTATGGATTCTCAGAACAGACAAGATGAGGCTAGAAATATAGCCGGCAAAGCGGATATTGTAATAGTGATAGGCGGCAAACATAGTGCAAACACAAAAAGACTTGCAGGTGTTTGTGCACAGTTAAAAAAAACTTATCATATTGAAAGTGAAGATGAGATAGAACGATCTTGGTTCAAAGGTGTTAAAACAGTAGGGATAGTTACCGGTGCATCAACTCCGGGTAAGTTTATTGAAAGGGTTAGATCCCGAATAAAGAGATTAGAAACTGAAAATGCTTAGAGCTTTAAACCTCTAAAATCCAAACGTTTTCAGAGCTAATATACGGGCTACGGGTTTTAAATAATTGTAGGGGCGTATTGCAATACGCCCCTACCGAAAAAATTAAAGCACGTAGCGCGAAAAAAAAGGAGAAAGAAATGTCAGAAGAGAATGTAACCAAAAAAGAAAATACTTTAGGAAAGGAGGAAATGGACAGCCTTTATTCAAAATCGCTTGCTTCAATTGAAGAAGGACAGATCATAAAAGGAACCATAGTTGCCATAAACAACAAAGATGTTTTTGTTGATATAGGATATAAGTCGGATGGGATAGTTTCTGTGAATGAGTTTTTTGATAAAGAAGAACTTAAAGTCGGAAATGTGATCAACATTTTATTGGAACAAAAAGAAGATGAAAATGGGACAGTTATTTTATCAAAAGAAAAAGCAGAAAGATCTCAAGGTTGGGATAAGATAATTAATAATTATAATGAAGGGGACAATATTGAAGGAGTTGTTTCAAAGAAAGTAAAAGGCGGATTTATGGTAAATATTGGCATAGATGCCTTTTTACCTGCTTCTTTAGCTGTTCCTAGGGAATTCGGCGGTCCTACCGGAGGGCTACGCCAGAAAATGTCCTTTAAAATAGTAAAAGTTAACAAACCAAGAAAGAATGTTGTTCTTTCCAGAAAAGATTTTGTTAATGAGAAAAAGGAACAAATAAAAAAAGATGCTCTTAATACTATTGAAAAAAATTCAATGGTCAAAGGCCTTGTTAAGAACATAACAGACTTTGGAGCGTTTATTGATATTGGAGGCGGAGTTATAGGTCTGTTACACATAACAGATATGAGCTGGGGCAGAGTAACTAATCCTAATGAAGTGGTTTCTGTTGGTCAAGAGATAGATGTAATTATCCTTGATTTTGATAAAGAGAGCATGAAGATATCTCTTGGTTTAAAACAGAAAACACCTAATCCATGGGATGGTATCACAGGAAAATATCCTGTAGGTTCAAAGATAAAGGGAAAAGTTGTGAACCTTATGCCTTATGGCGCTTTTGTAGAGTTAGAAAAAGGAATAGAAGGTCTTGTTCATATATCGGAGCTTTCATGGAGTAAAAAGCATAACCACCCTAATGAATTATTGACATTAGGACAAGACGTTGAAGCTGTTGTACTAGAAATTGATGCAGACGGCAGAAAAATATCTCTTGGTACTAAACAGCTTGAAACTGATCCTTGGCTCGGTATTGGTGATAAGTACAATGTAGGAGATAAAATTAACGGAAAGGTCATAAGCTTAACAGATTATGGTGCATTTGTTGAACTTGAAAAAGGGATAGATGGTTTAGTGCATGTTTCTGATATATCATGGACCAAGAAAATCACACATCCTAAAGATGTATTAAAGAAAAATGATGAAATTGAAACAGTGATACTTTCCATTGATCAGTCTAATAGAAGAATAGCACTTGGTATAAAACAACTTGAAAATGATCCATGGGATGATATTTCCACCAAGTTCTCACCTGGCACTACTGTGAAAGGTAAAATAACAAAAGTAACTAATTTTGGTGTTTTTGTTGAAATAGATAAAGATCTTGAAGGTCTTTTGCATGTTTCTGAATCAGGAATAGGCGAAAACGAAAAATTAGAAGAAAAATTCAAAGCAGGAGAGGAAATAGAGGTCTCTATCATACGCGTAGATGGCGTACAGAAGAAAATAGCGCTTTCTATTAACGGAGCATCTGCTTCAGCTGAAAAGCCTTCAGAGACTACTAAAGACACTGCTAGCGAATAGTTTGTAGAAACAAGAAACAAGAAGCAAGAAGCAAGAAGCAAGAAGCAAGAATGCTTATAGAGCGTTCTTGCCTCTTGCTTCTTACATCTTGCCTCTTTATATAGAGGTATACAAATGAAACCACTAAAAGAACAACTCGATATCATTAAAAGAGGTGTCTCTGAGATAATCCCTGAAGATGAGATTGTCAAAAAGCTTAAAAGATCTATCAAAGAGAATAAACCACTTGTTGTAAAGGCTGGATTTGATCCTTCTGCTGCTGATATCCATCTTGGACATACTGTTCTATTAAGAAAGATGAAGCATTTTCAGGATCTTGGACATGATGTTGTTTTCTTAATAGGGGATTTTACCGGTAGAATAGGAGATCCTACGGGTAAATCAGAAATAAGAAAACGATTGACCAAAGAAGAAGTTGAGAAAAATGCCCAAACCTATGCAACCCAAATATTCCAGATCCTAGATAGAAATAAAACAAGAGTTGTGTTCAATAGCTCATGGTGTGAAAAACTTTCTATAGAAGGATTGCTTGATATCACATCAAAATATACAGTAGCAAGAATGCTCGAAAGAGATGATTTTGCAAAAAGATATAAGGAAGATAAACCTATAAGTATTTTAGAGTTCATGTATCCTCTTTTACAAGGGTATGATTCTGTTGTATTAAGAGCAGATATAGAATTAGGAGGAACAGATCAAAAGTTCAATCTTCTTGTAGGAAGAAATCTGCAGAGAGATTATGGTTTTGATCCGCAGGTTATTTTGACTATGCCTATTTTAGAAGGATTGGATGGTGTTCAAAAAATGTCCAAATCCCTTAATAATTATGTTGGGATAAACGAACCGCCAAACGAGATGTTTGGAAAGATAATGTCCTTATCAGATGAACTAATGATACGATATTATGAGCTTCTTACAGATAAGCCATTGGATGTCATAAGCAAAGATATCAGTTCAGGCGTACTGCACCCTAAAAAAGCAAAGCAGGATCTGGCATGTATCATAGTAAGTGATTATTATGGCAAGGAAAAGGCAGAAGAAGCTTTGAAGGAATTTGAGCATGTGTTTTCAAAAGGTAAAGAGCCTTTGGATATGCCTGTTATAGAAGTCTCTGAAGGCTCATTGGATGCTATGACTTTTATACAAAAAACAGGACTGATAGATTCTAACGCAGAGATCAAAAGAATGATAGCGCAATCAGCTGTAACTATTGATGGAGAGCGTGTTAAAAATATAAATTCAATCGTTACTATAAGTAGTAACGGTTCCGTCGTGAAAATTGGCAAGCGAAGGTTTGCCAAAGTCATAAAAAAAGCCTAATAAAAAAAAGTGATATTTTTTTTAATTTTTTGTTGACACAAGGTATCTCATATGGTATTCTTGTCATCACGTTTGTCATAAAGATTTTGATAAGCTTTGTGACAAACTTCTTTTTTGTAGTTCTTTGACAATTTTGAGTAACCGACAATTCCCTAATTTGAGGATCAATTAGATATTTAATGGAGAGTTTGATCCTGGCTCAGAACGAACGCTGGCGGCGTGGATTAGGCATGCAAGTCGAACGATCTGCTGTAATGCAGATAGTGGCAAAAGGGTGAGTAATACGTGGGTAATCTACCTTAGAGTTGAGAATAACCAGCCGAAAGGCTGGCTAATACTGGATAAGACCACACTATCTTCGGATAGAGAGGTTAAAGCCGGGGACCCCAACAGGGCCTGGCGCTTTAGGATGAGCTCGCGCCCTATCAGCTAGTTGGTGAGGGTAAAAGCCCACCAAGGCTTTTGACGGGTAGCTGGTCTGAGAGGATGGTCAGCCACACTGGGACTGAGACACTGCCCAGACTCCTACGGGAGGCTGCAGTCGAGAATCTTTTGCAATGCGCGAAAGCGTGACAATGCGACGCCGCGTGAGTGATGAAGGTCTTCGGACTGTAAAGCTCTGTCAACCTGGATGAAAGTCTTATATTGAATAAACTTAAGACCTGACGGTACAGGTAGAGGAAGCCACGGCTAACTCCGTGCCAGCAGCCGCGGTAATACGGAGGTGGCGAGCGTTGTTCGGATTTATTGGGTGTAAAGGGTATGTAGGTGTCCTGGAAAGTCTCTCTTGAAAAACATCGGCTCAACCGGTGTCCTGGGAGGGAAACTGCTAGGATTGAGTATTGGAGAGGAAAGCGGAATTCCTGGTGTAAGGGTGAAATCTGTAGATATCAGGAGGAACACCAATGGCGAAAGCAGCTTTCTGGCCAGATACTGACACTGAAATACGAAAGCTAGGGTAGCAAACAGGATTAGATACCCTGGTAGTCCTAGCCGTAAACGATGGGCACTAGGTGTATGCTCTTTTAGAGTGTGCGCCGCAGTTAACACATTAAGTGCCCCACCTGGGGAGTACGACCGCAAGG
>JAQVOV010000085.1 GCA_028702395.1 Candidatus Omnitrophota bacterium | reverse complement strand
TTTTAAAAACTTCTTAACTAACCAGCCAAGTAGGATAAAAAACATGATCCCAAGGATAAAAAACAAGAAATACGACTTTGTTTGCAGTAAAAATGGATCTTTGATATCCCTTATATCTGCAGCATTCAAAATATCAGTTGGAGAATACCCTGTATTACCCGTTTGAGCAAAAACTTTCTCTGTGAATATTGTAAGTAAAAATAATGACTTTTTTTTCATTCCCCACCTTTATAGTATATCGTGATTAGTAACTAGTGACTAGAATAAATTAATCTTAAGATAAATGTCCTATTGATACAGTATCTTTAAATCAATTATTACTAGTCACTAATCACTAGTCACTAGTTACTAACCCATATTAACTCGCTCTATCGCTTCCGCCTCTCACGTATATCAAAAAATTTAACTAAACTGTTGATATATGGGATATTCGTCCTTATATCAATATTATCAACATTTATAGAAGTAAATATCTTCTCTCTTTGTCTGAACTTTTTTAAAGCTCGTATCTTATATTCTCTACGCACCTTTTCCGGAGAGGTATCTATTATATATTCCTTTCCGCTTTCGGCATCCCACAGGTTAAGTATCCCAAGCTTGGGCAATTCCAATTCGCAAGGATCTGTTATAGTGACTGCCACAATATCATGCCTTTTATTAGCTATTGACATTGATCGTTTAAAGTTTTTATCATAAAAATCTGAAATAACGAAACAAACTACTCTTCTATTACATACCTTATTAAGAAAATCTATTGCATTTTGAATATTTGTCCCTTTTGATGTTGGCTTGAAGTATAAGGCATCTCTAATGACCCTTAACACGTGTCCAACCCCTTTTCTCGGAGGCAAAAATTTCTCTATCTTGTCAGTAAAAGAAATAAATCCTACTTTGTCATTGTTCTTTATAGCAGAAAAAGCCAGCAAAGAACAAAGTTCTGCTGCAACCTGTTGTTTCAACCTATTTGATGTTCCAAACATTGAGGATTGTGACATATCTAAAAGCAGCATTACTGTCAGTTCTCTCTCTTCAACAAATTGTTTAACATAAGGAGTGTTCATTCTTGCAGTAACGTTCCAGTCAATACTCCTTATTTCATCTCCCGGCATATATTCTCTAACTTCATCAAATTCTATTCCTTGCCCTTTAAAAACACTTTTATATTGCCCTGAGAAAACATCTGAAACAAGCCTGTTTGTACTTATCTGTATACGCCGAACACTTTTTATTATTTCTTTTGGGATCATTTATTTCACCTTTATAGCGTTTAGTAACTAGTGACTAGAAACTAGTAACTAGAGAAGCCTATATGACTTTTATCTTTAAATCAATTTATTCTAATCACTAGTCACTAATCACTAGTCACTAAGCCCTATTAACTCGGTTACGGTACCTCGACCTCATCAAATATCCTTTTTATGATATCTTCTGAAGTTTTTTCTTCTGCTTCTGCTTCATAGCTTGGTATAACTCTATGTCTTAAAACATCCTGTCCTATCGTTTTAATATCTTGCGGGGTAACATATCCTCTGCCTTGTATGAAAGCATACGCTTTTGCGGCAAGCGTAAGCGCAATACTTGCTCTTGGGGACGCACCATATTGTATAAGATCTTTAAGGTCTGATAAATTATACTTTTCAGGTTCTCGAGTTGCAAAAACAATGGCAAGAATATATTTTTCTATTTTTTCATCAACATAAATTTCATCTACAACTTTACGTGCCTGTAGAATATCTTTAGGACCTATTATTTGATTGACATCTATTTTTGATTCTGTAAAACTCATACGTTTTAGGATCTTATGTTCTTCTTCAATGGAAGGATATTTAACGGAAAGCTTTAGCATAAATCTATCCACCTGCGCTTCAGGCAAAGTATATGTACCTTCCTGTTCTATAGGATTTTGCGTAGCCATAACAAGAAAAGGATCATCAAGTTTATGTGTTTCTCCTCCTATAGTTACTTGCCTTTCCTGCATAGCTTCTAAAAGAGCACTCTGAACTTTTGCAGGAGCTCTGTTTATTTCATCTGCCAATATTATATTAGCAAAAATAGGCCCTTTTTTAGTGACAAACTCCCCTTCTTTAACATTATATACCAAAGTTCCCAAAAGATCTGCTGGTAACAGATCAGGAGTGAATTGTATTCTTTGGAACTTTGTATTTATTGTCTGCGACAAGGTACTTATAGACTTTGTTTTAGCAAGACCTGGAACACCCTCTACAAGGATGTGTCCGTTAGCTAAAAGCCCTACAAGCAGCCTTTCAAGAAGATATTTTTGCCCTACTATTACTTTACTTACTTCAGTAAGTATTGCATCACAGAAAACACTTTCCTTTTTGACTTTTTCATTAATTGCAGTAATACCAGCACTCATAAACTCCCCCTTTGTATTTATGATTTGATCATATTATGAATTGTTGAATACTTATATTACATTTTACCATAAAATAAAGTATGGTCAAGGGAGATTGAGTCATGTGTCAATGTGTCATGAGTCTGTGTGTCTTGGGTATTGGGTCTGCTCTTGAAAACTAGGTTTGCACCACGAGCTGCGTACCGCGAGCCACGGGCTAAATCATTCATCCTGAAATCAGTTTTACTGAAAAGCCTATTTAGAACGTTCTACTAGCACGTTGCGCGAAACTCGTTGCTCGGAGCAAAATCTTTAATTTCTGCGCAATCTTCATAGTCATGTTATGCGAGTCATACGTATTGTGTATTGACTCATGACACATAGCCCCATTTTACAGAGCAGTAAGGACTTCTTCGCGGTATATACGATAGTATTTATATGCAGTTTCAGTGTCATCAACTGAATCAAGGACCTTTATCCATCCTCTTAGACCATTGTTCTTTCTTATAGTAAAAGCTAAATTTAAAGCTTGAGATAATGAAAAAATACCCAAAAGACCATTTTCATGGCCATTCATCAAGATAATTGGTATTTTATAGTCATATGCTCCATAAAGATCTACTATGCTGTTGTCATTGCTCTTTATTATGGCAAGAACCTTTTTCTCAATAAGTTCAGGCATTTGATCTCCATCGCAGTCACGTCTTTTTAAATATCGTAAAAGTTTATCCAGTTGTTTTCCTGGATCCAGTTCCTTTTCTTCTTTATTCAGAACATCATCAGCCATTATCAGGATAACCTTCACATTTTCTGCAATGGTTTGAATATGATCTTGAAGCATATTAATTTGAGACTGTGGGACTTTTCCCTGACAATATAAAAATATTTTTCCTTTACTTAAAATACCGCCTTCTCTGCATGTAAGCATCAATGTTCTTTCCAGATCAAAAAGCATTGCATTAGAAATAATATCATCTGCATATAAAATAATAGAGTTAGGTTCTGCTGTTTTCACTGAATACACAGGTTGTTGTTCTCGGAAAAGAGCAAGCAAAAACCTTTCAAAGCTTTTATGAATTCTTTGATCTTTCATAAAAAACCCAAGAAAAGACTCTTCTTGATCTTGGAAAAGACCTTCTTTAACAAAAATCTCTTTTAACTTTGAACGCATTCGCTTTTGCGCTTGTAAAGCATATGCTTTAACTTCATCAGAATCACTCGTTTGGCTAATATCCATAACCCACATCAGAAGAGATATTAATTCCTCTTTTTCATCTGCCAAAAGTGTTCTACGCCTCATCTCTGATATCAATTCTTTGTTTTGATGATCATTATCCTCAAGGCTCCCATCTAGGGAAATATCTTTCTCAACATCAGAAGACTTACCGCTATCAGCCAAAGCTATTCCTTTTTCTTCAGTAAAAAAATCTTGTTTGAGTTTTTCAACATAATCTTTATCACTATCTGAAAGTTCGTCTTCTTCCAGCATTTCAATGGTTACCCTGAGATAATCTTTGTCCTGATATTGCTTTTGAACTAAAGGTACTATTTGGATCAATCTTTTACCTTTGAAATTACTTAACAAATTAGCAATACTTCTTTTTATACTTTTCTTTTTCTCAGAAGAAATATCATACGCAAATCCTTTTTTCTCAATGTTTTCTTTATCCGTTAGATTTGTTCTAGTCTTTTGGGAATATTTTCTTTTTATCCTGGTCTTTTCTTTCACAGGTTGTTCTTCAGGCACGGTTATTGCACTATCTTCACTTTCATTATCCTGTTGAACTTCATTATCAAGTTCAGCACTAACTCCGTTATCTTTTATTCTCTCTTCTACATTAGGCGTTTCTGCTTTATCTGCTTTTTTTATCTGTTCTATGTTTACATTTCTCTTTTTCGCACGAGGCCTTGCCAATCCTGTGCTTTTCACAAAAACAAATCCTCTTTGTTGAAATTCCTTTTCTATATCAAATCCTTTTTCCTGCAGCCGTTTTTTTCTTTGGGAAAAAGCAGATGTTTTAATATTCAATTCTCTTAATAGATCTGCGGATTCTATGTTTTTAGACCCTGTATTTTCAGTTATTCGTTCTGCTGCTTGTATCATTTCTTCAAGAAACTCTTGAGGGGTTTGCTTATCTTTTCTCATACCAAGATCTTCTATTGAAAGATCTTGTCCCTCCATCCATTTCATTAAATTCTGATAATTTATTGTATTAAAAGGGTCTTTAGTTCCTATGATCTTTATAACTTCTTTTACAGTAGGTTTTTGTCCGTGTTTTTTTTCATGCTCTTTTGCAATAGCTATAATATCTGCTTTTCTTTTTTCTGTATCAATATGCATAGATTGAACATTTATTTTATTGGTTTTTATACTTCTATAGACCTGATCGAAAGTTAAAACCTCTATGGCAGGATCTTCTTTATGCATTTGTTCAAGTTCTTCAACTATACGCGTCACAAGAGCTTGCTGTTTTCTATCAAAAAGTCTTTTTATCGCTGTTTGAATGTCCATTACTCTTGTCTGCTGAAGCTGTGATATTTCTCTGTTTTTGACCATAAGCGGAAAATATTTTTCAGCATACCTATTGTTCCAGTACTGATGTGCAATGACAGGGCCAATGATCGGAAAAACAAGATTGATCATGTTCAGAATTATTCCGGCATTATATTTTCTCATTAGATCCTTAAGATCCTTATTGTTATGCAAAACAGCGAAAGCAACAGCATTTGACATTATGACTGCTGAAAAAACAGTTAAAAAACTGTCAGGATAAAAAAGAAACGTTATAATATTAGTAATAAAAGGGAAAGTTCTACTTCCAATAAATAGTTCCATAGCAAAAAATATATTTCTTACCCATTCTTCAAAGCCTATGTTTTTTCCACGTAAATATTTCAACAATTCAATTGCTCCCCATCCTGTTTCCTCATAGAGAGGTGCAACCTTTTCTGCTTTATCCCTGCCATACATTGTTTCCCAAATAGAATATCTTAATTGTTCTTCATCTTTTGGTGATCCCATAGAAATCAAAAAAGCATCCTTCTGATGATCAGCTATATTATTTTCCTCGCGATACGCATTCAAAAAAAGATTGAAAAGTTGACCCAGTTTTCTGGAATTAACTGAACTCTCCACATCTTTTTTAAAAAGACTTCTTCTAATACCAAACTTTGCAAGATATCTTTTCACTGAACCTTTAATATTTTCTAAAAGAACATATGTTTCGGAGTTTTTTTTGAATGCCCATTCTCTAAAATTTTCTGTGACAGCACCTGCTCTTGCTTTATTCCTGAATGGCTCTTTAACTATTGTGACATTTTCAAGTTTTTTGCCTGTGAAACCTTCTGCAAACTGACCATCTACAACGCTTAAATAAAAGACCTGTTTATTTGTAAGTGTTATTTCAAGCCATATATGTCTATTAACTTCACTCTCTGAAGAAGCTTTACCCTGGACCATTTTTACATTCTTAAGGCTGCTGCCAAAATATCTTTCTATTATATCTTTACACAAAGCACTTGCATAAAGACAAACATATGGATATTTGTAAAGTTCTATCATCTTATAATCAGGCGTATCTTCCTGTGTCTTTGTTCCTTCCAATAAAGCCTTTTGAAGAGGAATATTTATTTTATCAAAAAATGCCCTGAGATCATCTTCATTAATATAAGGTTCCATAACTCCATTACTGTTAAATGCTGCCATATCATCAGCTAAACCATGGGTAAGATAAATTATTGATGCAGTCAAAAGAAAGATCCCATAATATACGCCGTTAAACTGCGCATCATGTAAAAAGATAAAAGATAAAAAAGTAACCCCAAACAAGAGAAAACTTGCAATAGGTCCGCCTTTCATTTGTTTTGATTGGAATTTATACCCATCTTTGGCTATAAAATGGCCTAGTTCATGAATAGCCCAGCCAGGCAGGAATAAAACAGAAGAAATGATCAGTCCTCCCATGAAATTCATCAAAGACAGATCTGTTCCTGAAAGTGCGATAAAAATAATTGCTCCTGATAGTATACTTATTACTTTTAAAGAATTTTTAAGCTGTGGACTATCTTTGTCCCTTAAACTTCGCAAAGCTGCCAATATAAGTCCTTCTGGTTTCATCATAGAATGTCTAGAATAATGTTCTGCCATCAAAAGACTGTCTTTATCTTCTTGTAAAATAAGTTCCAATGTTTTATTTATACTTTCATCATCTTTTAACTGGTTTCCAAAAGATAGCTTTCTGCTTTTAAAGAAACGGGTTATTGTCTCTCTTAAGGCCCTTATCCCGGCTTTTTGAAATGCTAAGGCTTCAGTATAAGTCCCAGGATCATTTTGCCTTTTATCACCTTGTATATCAATGATCTCTTTTATAGGTTCTATCAAAGGTTTTTTATTCTGTTGTATGAATAAGGCTATTTCAACAGAAATAATACTGATAACTGCAGAATGTAATGCCGCAGGTATTCCCAAAACAGATAATATTTCCACTGCTATTTTTTCTTGGTCATGCGCTTTATCCAATATACGTTGTTGTATATCAGCAGAATTTCTTATAAGATTTCTTACCTGAGCAATATATTCACGAGCATCTTTATTAGGTTGTTTACCCAAAGGTGAAACACCTGAAATACCTGCTGCAAAAAATATCACTGCATGGGAAACATTACCCTCTGTAGGTGTCTTGTCAAAACACAA
>JAQVOV010000084.1 GCA_028702395.1 Candidatus Omnitrophota bacterium | reverse complement strand
AAGGCGGAAGACGGAAGACGGAAGGCGGAAGACGGAAGACGGAAGACGGAAGACGGAAGACGGAAGGCGGAAGACGGAAGTCGGAAGACGGAAGACGGAAGGCGGAAGACGGAAGGCGGAAGACGAAAGGCGGAAGTCGGAAGACGGAAGACGGAAGGCGGAAGGCGGAAGTCAATCGAGTTTAGAAATATGAGGAAAAAATGCAGGATTATAAACAATATTTAGAAAAAATTGATCAATATAATGATAAACTGAACATTTTTGTACATATAGATAAAGATGTTGTTGAAAAACGGGCAAATGCTGTTGTTGAAGGATCATTGAAAGGCGTAAGTGTTGGGTTAAAAGATAACTTGTGTGTTAAAGATGAACTCACAACATGTGCATCTCATATACTAGATGGGTTCAAACCTCCATATGATGCTACTGTAGTAGAAAAACTTAAAAATGCTGGTGCAATACTTTTTGGCAAGGTCAATATGGATGAATTTGCTTTTGGGTCTTCTTGTGAAACCTCTTTTTATGGATCAACAAAGAACCCATGGAATGATAAATATATACCAGGCGGTTCAAGTGGCGGTTCTGCAGCAGCCGTAGCAGCAGGTTTTGTCCAAATGGCACTTGGATCAGATACGGGTGGTTCTATAAGGCAACCTGCATCATTATGCGGTGTTGTTGGAATGAAGCCTACTTATGGCCTTGTTTCTAGGTATGGATTAATTGCCTTTGGTTCAAGTCTTGACCAGATCGGGCCTATTACTAGAAATGTTACTGATTGTGCAAAAATGTTAACGGTTATTTCAGGTCATGATCCCAAAGATTCTACTTCTTTAGAAATAGAAAAAACAGATTATTCCGAAAGCTTAGTAAAAAATATCAAAGGCATGAAGATCGGTATACCAAAAGAGTATTTTATAAAGGGCATTGATCCTGAAGTTGAATTAAAGGTAAAAAGTTCGATCAAGTTGATGGAAGACTTAGGTGCTCAGATCATTGAAATTAGCTTGCCTCATACTGAATATGCTCTAAGCTGTTATTATATAATTGCTCCAGCAGAAGCAAGTTCAAACCTTGCAAGATTTGATGGAGTTGAATATGGATTACGAGGAGATGTTGATCATGGTATGATCAACATGTATGTAGATACTAGAAATAAAGGTTTTGGCGATGAAGCAAAAAGGCGGATTCTTTTAGGCTCATATTGTTTGTCCAGCGGATATTATGATGCATATTATCTTAAGGCACAAAAAGTGAGAACAAAAATAACAGAGGATTTTATTTGTGCGTTCAAAAAATGCGATTGTATCATTACTCCTACATCACCAACACCTGCTTTTAAAATAGGGGAAAGAACGGATGATCCATTAGCTATGTATCTTTCAGATATTTTTACTATACCTGCTAACCTTGCAGGTATTCCTGGGATGTCTGTGCCTTGCGGATTTTCAGAAAAAGGACTTCCTATAGGATTACAAATATTGGGTAAACACTGTGATGAAAAAACAATGCTGAGACTGGCTTATACATTTGAGCAGAATACAGATTTTCATCTTAGGGAGCCGGTGTTGAGGTAATAGGAGGTTGTGACTAGAGACTAGAAACTAGTGACTAGAATAAATTTATCTTAAGATAAATATGCTATTTAAGCAGTATCTTTAAAACAATTATTACTAGTCACTAGTCACTAGTCACTAGTCACTAGTCACTAGTCACTAGTCACTAGTCACTAGTCACTAGTCACTAGTCACTAGTCACTAGTCACTAGTCACTAGTCACTAAGTGCTATAAAGGAGTCAAATGAGTATATACGATAAATATGAAGCTGTAATAGGGTTAGAGGTGCATGTGCAGCTTGCGACTAAAACAAAGATATTCTGCGGATGCAGTACTAAATTTGGACAGATACCTAATAGTGCAACATGTCCTGTATGCCTTGGTTTGCCAGGCACGCTTCCTGTTTTCAATAAAGAAGTTTTTATGCTAGGGATAAAAGCAGCTCTAGCTATAAATTGTCAAATACAAGAGATCGTTAAATTTGACAGAAAGAACTATTATTATCCGGACCTTCCTAAAGCATATCAGATCTCACAATATGATAAACCTCTTGCTTACAAAGGATATATTGATATTGTCACAAATGATAATCCGAAAAGGATCAATATTACTAGAGCTCACTTAGAGGAAGATGCAGGAAAGCTTTTGCATGATCAGCATCCAAGTGCTACTGTTGTTGACTATAATAGAACTGGTACTCCTCTTCTTGAAATTGTTAGTGAACCTGAAATAAACACTCCGGAAGAAGCTTATCAGTATCTCTCTACCTTAAAAAATATTTTAAGATATGTAGGAGTTTCTGATTGCAATATGGAAGAAGGCAGTTTAAGATGTGATGCAAATGTTTCTGTAAGACTTTACGGAGAAACAAAACTTGGAACGAAAAGAGAGCTTAAGAACATGAATTCTTTTAAAGCTGTTAGAGCTGCTGTTGAATATGAAATCACCGATCAAATAGATACTATTGAAGATGGAGAAAAAATATTACAGGAAACCCGTTTATGGGATGCAGATAAGCAGATAAGCAGGTCCATGCGATCTAAGGAAGAAGCACATGATTATAAATATTTTCCTGAACCGGATCTTGTTCCTTTTCATATTACAGTTCAACAGATCGAAGAAATAAAATCAAAAATGCCTGAACTTCCACAAGCAAGAAAGAACAGGTTTATAAAAGACTACAATATAACCGAAAGTGATGCTGATTTTCTTTTGTCAGAGAAAATATATGCAGATTATTTTGAAGAGACTGTTAAAGAAGGGGCTGATCCTAAGCTGGTTTATAATTGGTTATCAGGTGATATCATGTCTGAGATTAATGATCAGAAGATATCTTTAGAAGAGTACAACTTTACTGCTAAAATGCTTGCAGAACTTATTGAGCTTATTAATTCAAATGTTATAAGCGGTAAAATGGCTAAAGAGATATTAAAAGAATCAGCTAAGGAGGGGTTTACTCCTAAAGCAATAGTAGAAAAAAAAGGGTTAAAACAAATTTCCAATGAGGGTGAACTTGAAAATATAATTACCCAAGTGTTAAATTCCAATAAAAAATCCGTAACTGACTATAAGTCAGGCAAAGAAAATGCGTTAGGATATCTTGTTGGACAAATAATGAAAGAAACTAAAGGGAAGGCTAATCCAGGGATCGTTAATAAGTTACTTCGTGAAAGACTTTTATAATAAATAGAAACTTGTTATTAAACGTACGAAAAAAGACAATTTTATGTTCTTGAATTAAGATCCTATGCTAATATATGGTTTTCACATAGTAAAAGAAAAGAGGAAACAGTGAAAAAGAAATCGTATATAAGACCCGTTCTATCAGCAGTAGATCTTGATCCTGAACAGGCAATATTATCAATATGTGCGGTAGCAGAAACTGCGGCATGGATCAATGCTAGTACAACTAAATGTTTTTCTGGTACATACGAAATCTTTTGGGCATGTGTTAAAACTCCAAAAGGAGCTGACGCAGGCTTTCATAAATTCTGGCACCAAGATTCTTCTCCTTCCTAGAAATGGATGAAGATTCTGATATAGAACTCAGTTAATCGTAACGAAAAGCTTAAGGTGAAAATGAAAAAAAACTTTCTAGTAATTGTTCTAATATCAGCAATATGTTTTGCTACAATTAAAGCAGGGTATTCTCAGCAAAATGAATCATTTAATAATGACAAGGAACTTTTTAAATACATTGAGCTTTTTTCTGCTGCTATTGCTTTCATACGAATGAATTATATCCGAGAAGTATCTCCAAAAAAACTTATATATGGAGCATTGAAAGGTATGATGAGTTCTTTAGATGGATACAGTACTTTTCTAGAGCCAAAATATTTTAAAGAAGTTAAAGAGGATTCTAGCGGAAAGTTTTCAGGGATAGGAATGCAACTGGGAAAAATTGATGGACAGTATGTTGTGATAAGTACTGTAGAAAATTCACCTGCCAAATTTGCAGGATTAGTTGATGGTGATGTTATACTGTTGGTCAATGATAAACCTGTTTCATCGATGGCTATGCAGGATCTTGTTTTTTTAATAAAAGGGGAAGTTGGTACAGAAGTTACTTTAACTGTTATAAAAGCCGATACAAAAGAACAAAAACAAGTAACAATGAAAAGAGAGATCATTGTAGTTGAAGGTATTAGGAAAGCATATGTGATCGAGAGTGGTATCGGTTATATTGAGCTTAGACGTTTTCAGGAAAAAAGTGATATAGAGATAAAAGAAAAAATAAATGAACTTGAAAAAGAAACAGGCTCTTTATCAGGACTTATTTTGGATCTTAGGGATAATGCAGGAGGGCTGCTCGATCAGGCAGTAGCAGTTTCAAATGTTTTTTTGGATAAAGGAAAAAGAATCGTATCTACGAAAACAAGGGATGAGTCAAAAAACATGGAATATTATGCCCAAAACTCTGCATTTTTCAAAGAAAAACCTTTGATCTTGCTTGTTAATGGTCTTTCAGCAAGTGCATCAGAAATAGTAGCGGGCGCTATTAAAGACAACAATAGAGGACAAATTGTTGGTGTTAAAACTTTTGGTAAAGGATCCGTTCAGACTGTTATTGGTCTTACAGACGGGGCGGCTTTAAAAATTACTACAGCAGAGTATGTTACGCCTTCTGGGGAACATATTGACGGTAAGGGTGTTGAGCCTGATCATGTTGTTGAGCAGGTGCTAGAAGTCACTGATCAGAAACCAGAAGCCAGAAACCAGAAGCCAGAAGATGTACAATTGGATTTTGCGGTGAAACTGTTAAAAGCGAGTTAATAGAAGTTGATAGACAGTTCGTGTCAGTGTCTGTGTCAGTGTCTGTGTCAGATGTGGTTCGTTCTTAATATTCAAAAAAGCTCATGAAAGGCTCTTGCCAAGAGATGATTGAATGCGGGTGTCTGAAAGAGGTTTTTAAAACTGTATTTAGGACGTTCATTTACAGACACAGAAACAGACACTGACACTAAAAGCTATAAAGGAACCAATGATAACTTTAGGAATCGAAACTTCATGTGATGAAACAGGTATAGCGATAGTTGATAATGGCAAAAAGTTGTCAAATGTAGTCTCGTCAAGTATTCATTTACATTCGCAGTATGGAGGAGTTGTTCCTGAAATTGCGTCAAGATATCATCTTGAATATATTGATTCTGCAATAAAACAAGCTATAGAACGATCAGGAAAACAATTAACAGATATTGAGCTTATTGCTGTTACATATGGCCCTGGCTTGTGTGGATCTCTTCTCACTGGCATATCTTATGCAAAGGCCCTTGGTTTTGGTTTGTCAATACCTGTTCTAGGGATCAATCATTTAGCCGCACATATTTATGCGAATTTTCTTACTAAAGATGATGACCGATCTCTAGAATATCCTTTTATAAGTCTTATTGTTTCAGGAGGGCATACAAGTATTGTTCTTTGCAATTCACCTATGGAACATGAGATCTTAGGACAAACTCAGGATGATGCGATAGGGGAAGCTTTTGATAAAGTTTCAAAAATAATGGGTTTAGGTTATCCCGGAGGACCAATTGTCGAGAAAAGAGCTTATTTGCATAATGGGAAAGACAATATAAAATTTCCAAGAGCATTTTTAAATAAAAACTCTCTGGATTTTAGTTTTAGCGGCATCAAAACAGCTGTTCTGTATTTTTGCAAAGATAAAAATTTAACGGATGAACTGATAAATGATATTTGCTTTGCTTTTCAGGAATCTGTATTTGAAGTCGTAACAAAAAAAGCAGTAGATGCCTGTTTAAAAGCTGGGATTAAAACGCTTTGTATAGGCGGAGGCGTTGCTGCAAATAAGACATTGTATAATAAGCTATTAAAAGATTGTACTGAAAAGGGCATCAAATTCTTTAAGCCGTCTATGGAATTTTGTTTGGATAATGGTGCAATGGTAGCTGCTCTAGGTGAAAAGCTTTATATTATGGGACAGCGCTCACCATTGGATTTTACCGCAGAACCTGGGTTGGGTTTGTAGAGCTGCGAGTAACGCGACACGAGCCGCGAGCTTGTGAAAGGTTCTGAATTGATATGTGAAATTGGTAGTGAGCTTTTGTAAAAAGCTTAGGATGATTTTATGATCCAACAGATAAATTTTATAATTTTTGAAGTTTTTTATTACAATAATTGACGCGAAGCTCGCTGCGCGAAGCACGAAGCTCTAAATAAGGAGGAAAAATGTATAGTACACTTCAATCATGCACAGAGGTTTTTTTGAAACTGTTCTGTGCAGCTTTGTTCGCAGGTATCATAGGAATGGAAAGAGAAATACAAGGTAGAGCAGCTGGGTTAAGAACTCATATTCTTGTTTCTGTGGGATCATGTTTTATCATGTGGACATCTATTAATTTTTTTCATGTGTATAAGGATGTTGCAACTTGTGATCCCTCTAGAATAGCGGCAGGTGTTGTCACAGGAATAGGTTTTTTGGGGGCCGGAACAATATTAAGATATAGAGCCTCTGTCATTGGGCTTACAACAGCAGCAAGTATATGGGCTGTTTCTGCTATAGGCTTAGGTGTTGGAGTGGGTTTTTATTGGGAAAGCTTTATTGCGACAATAATGGTTTTTTTAACACTTTTTATCGTGTCCAAAATGGAATTAGTGTTCACAAAAAGATTACGATATAAGGAACTTGTTATTGAGGCAAAAGCTGATGCTGATAAATTAAGTAAGATCAGAGAAGTCCTTGAAAAATATAAGGCTGTGGTAAAAGATTTTGAAGTAGAAAAAAATCCTTATGGGGTTCTTTCCAAATTGTTGTTTGATATTAAATTGACAACAGAACAATATAATGATATTATAATATTTGATCTGATGGAGATCGATGGTGTTGAAAAGGCTCGATGGGAATAGAATGTGTCATGGGTCGTGAGTAGTGAGTAGGGTGTCATGGGTAATGAGTAATGTGTCGTGAGTCTTTTGTGGAAAGCTATAATTTAGAATTCAACAGAAGACACAATACACACAGACACAGTACCCATGACTCAATACACAGTACACAAAAAGGAGGGTC
>JAQVOV010000007.1:12341-27587 GCA_028702395.1 Candidatus Omnitrophota bacterium | reverse complement strand
AGGGCCGCTTGCTTTAGTGCTGGTTTTTATGTCCCCTTTTTTAACTAAAAAGAAAAAGATCATATGGGCAATAGTTATAATCATCCTATCAGCCTTGCTTTTAATTGTTACGATAAAAGCATCTAAAGAAATCATCAACTATTATAAAATCGTTTTTGGACCAATGACCTATTAGGATTTTCAAGGGAAAAGGCAGGAAAGTCTTGAACGATGGTTTTGTAGGGGCGAAAAATTTTTCGCCCCTACAATCCGAAGCTTTCAGAACTTTCATAAAGCTCGAAGCTCGTGTCGCTTTGTGTGTAGCGTAAAGCTAGTCGTCCACAGCAGACATGTCTCGCCTGCAGGCGGACTCATTACTCATGACACCTGACTCATAGACACATAACCCTTTATCGTGATTCTTCAAAAGGCGAACCTTCGTCAGCCTTTATATCTTCGTCATCAAAAAAGGTTTCATCAGCATTGTTTTCATTGTTCCTATCATCAATGATCCCCTGTTCAATTTCATTGGAAGAAGAAGAGAATTCGGGATTGTCTTCGTCTTCGTTGCTTTCAACATATACTTCGTATGCTTCGTTAGAAGAAGAGTCCTCTTCGGAGCTTATGCAATAAGATGGATAGCAGATAAAACATACTGCTAGAAATAAACAGAAAAAAAGATTTTTCATGAAACTTATTATAAACTATACTGTGAAAAAAGCAAGGCAAAAGAGACTTGAGCTACGAGCTGCGCGCAGAGAGCTACGCGCTAGTGGAGCGTCCTAAAATGAGATTATAAAATTGATTTAACGATAACCGGGCATAGACCGTTCTGGTCTCTATCTTCTGTGCACTCTTTCAGGACGTTCCTTAAGCTCTAAGCACGCGTCTAAAAACCGGTTTTCCACAGCAGACTCATGACTCACGACGCATAGACTCACGACACATTGGCACAGTACTCATGACCCATAACACTGGAAGGAAAAAGAGTCATTCAAAAGGGGTTCCCATATCTTCTCTTGTGTTTTCGTTTGAAAAAAAAGTTCTGGAAGCATTTTTTTCGTTCTTTCTATTGCCGATGATCCCTTGCTGAAGTGCGTGAGAAAGAGGGGAAAATTCCGGATTTAAATTAAACATATTTCCGCTTACCCGAACCTTATACATGTTTTTCCAATCAGGGAAAGAATATGTATTTACAGAAGTATCTTCTTTGGAAACAAGGCTAACAGAGGGATCATCTTTGTTCTCTTCAGAGCTTATGCAAAAACAGAAACCGGAAGAAAAGAATAAAAAAAATAAAGCAAAAACAAAGTGTTTCATAAGACTTATTATAGGAGATACCAGCAAAAAAGCAAGGGGAAAGAGCTGTTGGCTCGTGTAAGGTAGGAAAAGAAGTTTGGCCGCGAGCTACGAGCTAGAGAAATGTCTTGAATAGAGATGAAAGGGGGTAGAAAGTAGAAGCCAGAAGCCAGAATAAATTGATTTAAAGATAACCTGTTATAGACCGTTCTAGTCACTAGTTACTAATTCATGACGCTCACTAATATCGAGGCGATTGGCTCACGTCTAGCCTTACACAGCAGACCTGTCTCGCCTGCAGGCGGACACAGTACACATGACACATTACGCATAGGCTCGATGCTACTCGCGGCTAGAAGCCCTTTTTCTACAAAAGATCTCCATCCAATATGAGGACACACACAACTAAGAGCAGCAAAGAGAAACAAATCCTTTACTCACAGGCATTGCTTTGTTATAATTATCAGAACATATTAACCGTAAGGAGAGAGAATGTATATTTTAGGTATCTCAGCTTTTTATCATGATTCAGCAGCTGTTTTATTGAAAGAAGGAGAGATCATTGCTGCTGCTCAAGAAGAAAGATTTACAAGGAAAAAGCATGATCAGGCTTTTCCTGAAAAAGCAGCAAGATTTTGTTTGGAATTCGCAGGAATTTCTATAAATGATATAGAAATAGTTTGTTTTTATGATAAGCCTTTTCTGAAATTCGAAAGGATACTCGAAACATATATGGCTTATGCGCCTAAAGGGATCTCGTCTTTTTTAAAAGCAGTTCCTTTAGGGATAAAGAAAAAACTGTGGATGAAAGAACAAATTGCAGAAGTCCTTGGCTTCACAGGCAAGATATTGTTTACAGAGCATCACGAAGCACACGGGGCAAGCGCATTTTTCCCTTCCCCTTTCAACGAAGCAGCAATACTGACCATGGATGGCGTAGGAGAATGGGCTACGGCAAGCATCGGCGTAGGGGAAAAAAACAGGATCTTTTTAAAAAAAGAACTTAACTTCCCGCATTCTTTAGGATTATTATATTCTGCCTTTACTTATTATACAGGGTTTAGAGTTAATTCCGGAGAATATAAACTTATGGGACTTGCTCCTTATGGAAAAGCCGTATACAAGGAACTTATTTTGTCAAAACTTTTAGACCTTAAAGAAGACGGTTCTTTTAAGATGAACATGAAATATTTTAATTATTGCGCAGGTCTTACTATGACCAGTAAAGCTTTTCATGATCTTTTTGGAGGTCCTCCAAGAACAGCGGAAACAAAGATCACGCAAAAACATATGGATCTGGCAAAAAGCATCCAGGACGTAACAGAAGAGATCATGTTAAGAATGGCGAAACATGCCAGGAAGATAACTCAAAAGAACAACCTTGTTCTTGCAGGGGGAGTGGCGTTAAATTGTGTAGGGAATGGGAGAATTCTCAGAGAAGCAGGATATGAAGACATATGGATACAGCCTGCTTCGGGAGATGCAGGCGGAGCATTAGGAGCAGCTTTATTTGCCTGGCACCAATATTGCGGCAAAGAAAGAATTGTTGACGGGAAAAACGATCTGCAAAAAGGCAGCTATTTAGGGCCGATCTTTTCAGACGAAGAAATAGAAAGATATTTGAGCAAAGAGAAAATCCCTTTCGAGAAAATAAGCGATGTTCCGGAAAAAATAGCAGAGCTTATTGATCAGCAGAACGTGATAGGCTGGTTTCAGGGAAGAATGGAATTCGGGCCAAGAGCATTAGGTGCAAGAAGTATAATAGGAGATGCGAGATCAGCGAAAATGCAGGAAATAATGAACTTGAAAATAAAGTTCAGAGAAAGTTTTAGACCATTTGCACCTTCTGTTTTGGAAGAAAAAACAGAAGAGATCTTTGATCTGAACAAACAAAGTCCTTATATGCTTTTAGTTGCGCCTTTGAAAGAAAACAAAAGGATAAATCTTACAGAAGAACAAGAGAAGTTGTTTGGATTAGAAAAATTACAGGCAAAACGATCCGTTTTTCCTGCAATAACCCACGTTGATTATTCAGCAAGAATTCAAACAGTCTCTTCAAGAACGAATAAAGTTTTTTATGATATGATAAAAGTGTTAGACGAAAAGTATGGGTGTCCGGTCATAATAAACACTTCTTTTAACGTAAGAGGAGAACCTATTGTTTGTTTTCCAGAAGATGCGTACAAATGTTTTATGAGAACAAATATGGATTATTTAGTTATGGGTTCTTATTTGATAAAAAAAGAAGAACAAAAACCTATAGGCAAAGATATTGATTGGCTGAAAGAATTTGAGTTAGATTAGGGGTTAATAAGAGTTCGAAACCAGAGACCAGAGACCAGAGACCAGAGACCAGAGATTAATTGATTTAAAGATAGAGCGAAGAAAGAAAAATCATGAGAACACATAAAGATTTAAAAGTATGGAATAAGGCAATTGAGTATGTTACAAGGCTTTATAAATGCACTAGTATCTTTCCTAAAGAAGAACTATATGGATTAACAACACAAATAAGAAGAGCAAGTGTCTCTGTGCCATCTAATATTGCAGAAGGTGCAGCACGAACTTCTAATAAAGAATTTATGCACTTTCTTTTTATAGCTATCGGATCGTTGTCAGAACTGGAAACGCAACTAATAATTGCAAAAAACTTAGGATATATTAATGAAGCTTTATTTGATGAAATCGTTTCAGAAAATGAAGAATTAGCAAAAATGATTCATGGACTAATTAATTTCAGAAAAAGACAACGCTAATATTGCCTTTTCTGGTTTCTGGTCACTGGTCTCTGGTCTCTGGTTTCTAATTCCTATAAAGGAGATATAAAGATACAAAGAGTTAATAGGAGTTTGTCTGCCATCGAAGATGGCGAGATCTCGGCAAAATTTATTAAACTTTAGGCGGATGATTAGAAGCTAGTATAAATATTTTAAAGAGGACCGGATACAAGCCGTTCTGGTTTCTGGTCACTGGTCACTGGTTTCTAAAAGTTATTTAAGGAGAAAAATGCTAGACGACATAAAGAACATAAAAAGCGGGCCAAAGCAACTGAAGGAATGTGGACTCACAGTCGGCATATTTTTAGTTATAATAGGGTTCATATTGTTTTTAAGGCATAGACCTCATTCAATGCTTTTCATTGTAACCGGAGGATCTTTCTGTTTTATAGGGGCATTTTTTTGTAAAATATTGCTGCCTTTTCAAAAAACATGGATGACAATAGCAATTGTTCTAGGTTTTTTTGTTAACAGGTTGATCTTGATGATATTATTTTTTTTAATTCTTACTCCAATAGGGTTTGTTACAAAAATAATGAAAAAAGACCTCTTAGATGAAAAGATAGAAAAGAAAAAACCTTCATATTGGAAAGAGCTTAATGAAACAAAAAAAGAAAAAGAAAGCTATGAAAAACAGTATTGAGAGTTTATAATAGAGTTAATAAGAGATAGTTATTAGTGTGCGTTATTAGTGTGTGTGAAGGAAAGTTTTGGAAAGATGTATTCAGAAAGATCTATCACTCACACAAATAACACACACAAATAACTAGAAGATATAAAGGAGAAAGTATATGGGCAAAGGAGCAATCCTTAAGGAATTATGGGGGTTTTTAAAAGAACGGAAAAAATGGTGGCTTATGCCGATCTTGATAATCTTGCTTTTATTGGGACTTCTTATTATTCTTACAGAATCTACGGCAATTGCACCGTTTGTGTATACGTTGTTTTAATTGATTTAAAGATATAGTAGTGTGTGTTATCTGTTATGTGTGTGAGTGATGGAAGATCCCGAAGGAGCTAAAAAAACTATATTTAGGAAGGGCATTTACACACACAGATAACGGATAACAGATAACTTTTTACAAAGGAAGCACATGAACATAGCAGTATTTGTTTCAGGAAATGGATCTAATTTACAGGCTATCATTGATGCAAAGAAAAATAATATCATAACCTCTGATATAAAGGTTGTTGTAAGTAATAATGCAAATGCTTTTGCGCTTGAAAGAGCTAAAAAAGAAGGGATCAAAACAGTTGTTTTTGACGGTAAGGTGTTTCATAGTCAAGAAGAACACGACTTGTCTATTATAAGCCAATTAAAGGAGGAAGGAATAGACCTTGTTGTTTTAGCAGGATATATGAGAATATTGACAGATCTATTTATTGGAGCGTATACTGACAAAATAATAAACGTACACCCTTCTTTACTGCCATCCTTTAAAGGGGCAAAGGCAATTAAAGAAAGTTTTGAATACGGTGTTAAGACAACAGGAGTGACAGTTCATTTTGTGGACAAGGAATTAGATGGAGGACCAATAATCTTACAAAAAACCTTAGATGTTGAAGATTCCTCAATAGAACAATTAGAAGAAAGAATACATAAAATAGAGCACGCTTTATTGCCGCAAGCCATAGCTCTTATTGAACAAAAAAGGATTAGTATCACAGGAAGGAAAGTGAAAATAATCTAAAAAGAAGGAGAAGTATAATGAGTACAAAGATCAAAGAAGTTAAAGCAAGAGAAGTTATTGATTCAAGAGGGAATCCTACGGTAGAAGTAGATGTTATTCTTTCTGACGGATCTTTAGGCAGAGCAGCAGTTCCTAGCGGAGCATCAACAGGGATACACGAAGCTGTTGAATTAAGGGATAATGATAAGAAAAGATACAACGGCAAAGGTGTAGAAAAAGCTGTAAAAAATGTAAATGGAGAGATCTTTAATAAAATAAAAGGAATGGATGCAGTTGAGCAGGAACAATTAGACAAAACTCTTATAGATCTGGATGGAACAGCCAATAAAGGAAGACTTGGTGCGAATGCGATATTGGGAGTTTCTTTAGCTGCAGCAAAAGCAGTGGCGATCTCAAAGAAAAAGAGCTTATATCGGTATTTAGGCAAAGACAGAGGAGTAACTCTGCCTGTTCCTATGATGAACATTGTTAATGGAGGAGAACATGCCAATAATAATGTGGATATTCAGGAATTTATGATCATGCCTATAGGAGCAATAAGTTTTAAAGAAGCAATAAGGATGGGGTGTGAAGTGTTTCATGCTTTAAAAAAACTATTAGCAAGCAAAGGTCATTCTACTGCTGTTGGAGATGAAGGAGGCTTTGCCCCAAATTTAAGGTCGAATGAAGAAGCTTTAGATTTTATTGTACAAGCAATAGAATTGGCAGGATATAAACCCGGGAAAGATATTTTTATTGCTTTAGATGCAGCAGCGAGTTCTTTTTATAAGGATGGAAAATATGTGTTGGAAGCAGAAAAGATAAAAGAGAATTCTGCAGAACAAATGATAGCGCTTTATAAAAAATGGATGGGGAAATATCCTATAGTTTCAATAGAAGATGGATTGGCAGAAGATGATTGGGATGGATGGAAAAAGCTTACTGAAGAAATAGGCTCAAAAGTCCAGTTAGTAGGGGATGATCTGTTTGTAACAAATCCGCAAAGATTAAAACAAGGGATAGAAAAAAAGATAGCCAATGCTATTCTTATCAAATTGAACCAGATAGGGACCCTTACGGAAACAATAGAAACAATAAATATGGCAAATAAAGCCGGTTATCCCTCAATTGTTTCCCACAGATCAGGAGAAACAGAAGACACAACAATTGCTCATTTGGTCGTTGCAATGAATACAGGACAAATAAAAACAGGGTCAGCCAGCAGAACAGATAGATTATGTAAATATAATGAACTTTTGAGAATTGAAGAAGAACTAGGGGATAAAGCTGTTTATGGCGCAACTTTATGGAAAAGCAGAAAGTAAAAAGGAATGAAAAAAAGATATATTATATTTTTTTGGATAGTATTTCTTTTATTTTTATCAATATATTTTCCAGGGTTCTCAAGGTTACAGCAGCTTAAGGAAGAAAAAAAAGACTTAGCCAAACAAGTAGAGCATTTAAGGCTACAGAATAAACTATTAAAAGAACAGATCAGCAAAATGGAGACAGATCCTGTGTATGTAGAAGGTGTTGCCAGGGAAAATATGAAAAGAACTCGAAAAGGCGAGATCGTATACAAGATACAGCAGGAGGTAAAGATAAAAAAATAAAAAGCTTGTAACCGATGGGCTTTTTTGTTATAATCTGTGAACAATCTACTGCGGGGTGGAGCAGCCAGGTAGCTCGTCGGGCTCATAACCCGAAGGCCAGAGGTTCGAATCCTCTCCCCGCTACCATACTTTCGATAGAGAAAAAAGACTTTGGATAATAGCATCCAAAGTCTTTTTTTTATTAAGAATTTAATAAGAAGTGTTGTTCGTACATACAATGCTATAAAACTTTATAGGAAAAAATGGTACAATAATAGAGAGTGTTTGCTCACTCAAAAGTTAGTTCTTAATACATAAGAAATACACTCTTGTTACATTTTTTTGACAAAGAAAAAAAACGATGTGATATAATTTAAATCAGCCAATACAAAAAAGGGTGATAAAATATGATCGATAAAATAAAGAACATTTTGAAGAAAAAAGAACCTGAATTTCTGCAGAAAAGAATAGCTCGTCGAAAAAAAACAGCTATCCCAATGGTTTTTTATAATGAAAATAAACAAGAACCTGTTCAAAGAAAAGCTCTTCTTATTGATATCAGTGAAACAGGATGTGCTTTTAAGGTTTGTGAAAAGATAGAAACAGGAGAGGTTCTTTGTCTGGAAAAAGCAAATAACTCTTTTAGAGCAAAGGAGCTTTTTCAGTTTGTATGTGAAACAGTTTATTCAATACCTTTTGATAGTCAAAGCTTTAGAGTAGGGGCCAAATATACAAAGATCGAACCTTTTGCAATAGACACGATCAAAAACCTTTTCGACAAAGACGAAGCCCAAGCAACCTTTAACCAGCTTACTTAATTATTAGTGTCTGTTATTTGTGGGAGTGTGTGAGAAGCTCATTCTGACTCAATTGTAAAACTATTTTTAGAACCATCTTTTATTCACACTAATAGCACATACTCGCAACTACTAACTTATAACTCTATTTAGTACGTTCCACTAGCTCGCTGCGCGCAGCTCGTGGCTCGCAGCAAAACCTCGTACTAAACTACTGTATACAGAGCCCTCCTTTACGTACACTAATAACACACACAAATAACTAACCCAGTTAACTCGTTTAGGCTAGAAAACCCTTCCTAGCTCTCTACTCGCTCTTGGGGCCAAAGCCATTGACAATAAATAAAATATATGGTATAACAAAATACTTATTACAATTATATAATATAATAGTAGGGGCGTATTGCAATACGCCCCTACTTAACTAGCGTTGCAATATGCCCCTACTTAACTAATATTGCAATACTCCCCTACTTAACTAGAAAGGATTCTTTAATGATTGAAAGATACACAATGCCTGAAATGGCTCAAATATGGACAGAGGAAAACAGATTCAAAAAAATGCTGAAAATCGAGATCTTGGCTTGCGAAGCTATGGGTAAAATAGGAATAATTCCCAAAAAAGACCTTATCAATATTCAAAAAAAGGCAAAGATAAGCATAAAAAGAATACAAGAAATAGAACTAAAGACTAACCATGATGTTGTTGCTTTTATTTGGAATATTTCAGAAAATGTAGGACCATCTGCAAAATATGTGCATTATGGATTAACGTCGAGCGATGTGCTTGACACAGGTCTTTCTATACAAATGAAAGAAGCAATGGATCTTATAATTGCTTCCGCAAAAGAGCTGCAAAAAACCATAAAAAAACAAGCTATTAAGCATAAAAAAACGATTATGATAGGCAGGTCTCACGGTGTACATGCAGAACCAATTAGCTTTGGCATGAAAATGGCTGTTTGGTATGACGAAATGACAAGGAACATCGAACGTTTACAGCAGGCAGAAGAGGTTATCTCATATGGGAAAATTTCGGGCTCAGTAGGTTCTTATGCAAATGTAGACCCATCAGTGGAAAAATATGTATGTAAAAAAGTCGGGTTAAAACCTGCAAAAGCATCTTCGCAAATTCTACAAAGAGATAGGCATGCCCAGTATTTAAATGCAATAGCTTTGCTTGGAGCTTCTTTGGAAAAATTTTCTACAGAAATAAGAGGGTTGCAAAGAACCGAAACAGCAGAAGTGCAAGAATACTTTTCCCCTACACAAAAAGGGTCTTCGAGCATGCCACATAAGAAAAATCCTATTATGTGCGAAAGAATTTGCGGAATAGCAAGGATCCTCAGAGCTAACGCAATGGCCTCTATGGAAAACATAGCATTATGGCACGAAAGGGATATTTCTCATTCTTCTGTAGAAAGGGTCATTGTTCCGGATTCAACAATACTTATACATTATGCATTAAGGAAAATGATAGGAATCATGAACAGGCTTGAAGTGAACAGAGAAAACATGTTAAGGAATTTGAAAATATCCAATGGAGTTATTTTTTCGCAGCATTTAATGCTTAAAATGATCGAAAAAGGACTTACAAGGATAGAGGCATATAATATCGTACAAACAGCTGCTCTTAAAATGTATGCAGAAAAGAAAGATTTTCTCGAAGCTGTATGTGAAGATAAAAAAGTTAGAAAATACATGTCTGTGGAAGAAATAAAAGCTTGCGGGAACCTGAATTATCATATAAAGCAAGCAGACACTATACTGAAACAGACAGGTATTTTGGCAAATAAAAAAAACAAATAAGCTGCGAGCTACGAGCTGCGAGCCACGAGTTTTAATGAAAGGCTATTGTTAAGGAAAAACACGAGGAACGTAGTCCAGAGAGCTAAGCACGTAAAAAAGGAGATAGTATGGATAAGGGTGAACAATTATACGAGGGAAAAGCAAAAAAACTTTATGCAACAAAAGATCCTGATGTTCTGTTGCAGGAATTCAAGGATGATGCAACAGCTTTTGATGCTACAAAAAGAGGCACAATAGTTGAAAAAGGGATAGTGAACAATAAAATATCCGCTGTTCTTTTTCAGCTTTTAGAAACAAAGGGAGTTGAAACACATTTTCTTAAATCTATTGATGAAAGACACATGCTTGTAAAAAAAGTAAAGATCGTCCCTATAGAAGTAACGATTCGAAATATTGTTGCTGGAGGGATGAGCAAGATGCTAGGATTGGAAGAAGGCATAGTCTTAAAAGAGCCTGTATTGGAATATCATTATAAAGATGATGCCCTTCATGATCCATTGTTCAATGAATACCATATAAAGGCTTTAAAATTATGCACAGAAAAAGAACTGGAAACGATAAAACTCAGGTCTTTTGAAATAAACAATATACTTAAGCATTTCTTTTTAGAGAGGAAAATAGATCTAGTGGATTTTAAGCTGGAGTTTGGAAGATATAAAGGAAAGATAATTTTAGCAGATGAGATCTCTCCGGATACTTGCAGATTTTGGGAAAAAGGGACAAAGCGAAAGCTAGATAAAGATAGATTCAGAAGAGATCTGGGAGATGTTGAACAAGCATATCAGGAAATGTTAAATATTGTTGAAAACAAAAAATAAAAAAAGAACAAGGAAAAGAGATAAAATCCCATGAAAACAAAGATAACATACAAAAAAGCCGGAGTGGATATAAACAAAGCGAACGATCTCATAGAACAAATAAAACCAATAGTGGCGTCAACAAAGAGACCAGGATGTGTAGGTAACATAGGAGCATTTGCTGCTTTTTTTAAACCAAACATAAAGAAATATAAAACTCCTTTGATAGTTTCAGCTACAGATGGAGTAGGGACAAAACTTAAAATTGCACAATTAGCCGATAGACATGACACAATAGGAATAGATCTGGTTGCAATGTGTGTTAATGATATCATTACATGTGGAGCAGAGCCTTTGATCTTCTTGGATTATTTTGCAACAGGAAAATTGGAAAGCCCTGTAATGAAGAAAGTTATTGAAGGTATTGTAAAGGGCTGTAAAGAAGCAAATACAGCTTTAGTTGGAGGGGAAACAGCAGAATTGCCTGGAATGTATGAAAAAGGGAGCTATGATCTTGCGGGCTTTGGCATTGGGATCGTTGATGAAAAAGATGTTATAGACGGTAGAAAGATAAAAGAAGGGGATCTTGTTATTGGGTTAGAATCCAGCGGGATCCATTCGAACGGATATTCCCTTGTAAGAAAGATATTCTCCGATCAAGAACTGAAAAAGGACAAAGCGCTCTTAAACGAAATTTTGCAGCCTACAAAAATTTACGTTAAAGCTATTTTGGATATTATTAAAAGTGTACAGGTTAAAGGGATTTCACACCTTACAGGCGGAGGATTTTTTGATAATATTATTAGGATTTTACCGGAAGAAAAGGCCTGTGTTATTTTAAAAAGATCCTGGGAAGAACCACAAATATTCAAAACAATGCAGGAAAGAGGGAATATTAATGCACAAGAGATGTTCAGGACCTTTAACATGGGAATAGGGATGGTTTTAGTTGTAGCTAAAAAAAACGCATGGGATATAAGGACTGCTCTTTCAAAAAGGCATAATATAAAAAGCTGGATAATTGGAGAGATAATAAAAGGTCAAAAAAGAGTTGAGTTAATAGAGTCGTAAGAGAGCTTCGCGACACGCGCCACGCGCAGCGAGACTTTAAGGAAATTCTGAAATTTCGAAAAATCTCGTGGCTCGCAGCTCGTAACTCGTAGCACGTAACGGAGGAAGAATGAATGTTCTTGTAATTGGTTCAGGCGGCAGAGAGCATGCTTTGTGCTGGAAGATCTCGAGATCTACTCATGTTAAAAAGATATATTGTGCTCCAGGTAACGCAGGAACTTCTCAAGTTGCAGAGAACATAAATATCCCCGCAGAAGACCTACAAAGACTTCTTGTTTTTGCTCAAGAAAAAAAAATAGATCTTGTTGTTGTTGGTCCAGAGATCCCTCTTGTTGCAGGAATAGTTGATCTTTTCACGGAAAAAGGTATAAAAACGTTTGGGCCTTCAAAAAAAGCAGCACAACTTGAAGCAAGTAAAATATTTTCAAAAGAAAAAATGAAAAAATATAAAGTTGAAACAGCTTCTTTTAAAACTTTTACAGATGCCGATCAGGCGAAAAGATATATAAAACAACAAGGGGTTCCAATTGTTATAAAAGCCGATGGACTTGCTGCCGGAAAAGGTGTTATTGTAGCATTAACAGAACAACAGGCAGAAGAAGCTGTCGACCTGGTACTTGTCCAAAAAGCTTTTGGGCAAGCAGGGAAAACAATAGTTATAGAAGAGTTTTTAGAAGGAGAAGAAGCCTCCATTCTTGTTATATCCGATGGAGATGAATATTTGATTTTTGACTCAAGTCAAGATTTTAAAAGAGCATTAGATAATGATAAAGGGCCTAATACTGGAGGGATGGGAGCTTATTCTCCTGTTCGAGAGATCACAAAAGAATTGTTAAAAGATATTGAAAAAAAAGTTGTTTCACCAATGATAAAAGGGCTGAGAAAAGATGGGATCACTTATAAAGGTATTTTATACGCAGGCATAATGTTGACTAAAAAAGGACCTAAGGTTTTAGAATTTAATGTTCGTTTTGGTGATCCTGAAACACAATCAGTCCTTCCTAGAATGAAAACAGATCTAGTAGAATTAATGCTTTCATCAATAGAAGGGACTTTAGGGACTAAAACAGTTGAGTGGGATCCTCGTCCTGCAGTAGGAGTTGTTCTTGCAGCAGGAGGATATCCAGGCAAATATGAAAAAGGAAAAGAAATTAATGGATTGAATGCGGTTGAGAAAAAAGATTCTTTTATTTTTCATGCAGGAACAAAAGAAAAAGACGGGAAAATAATTACAAATGGCGGCCGAGTGATGAATGTTGTAGCTTTTGGAGATAGCATAAAAAAAGCAAGAGAGAACGTATATAAAGAAATTGACAATATAAGTTTTGAGAATATGCAGTATCGTAAGGATATAGCGTTACGAGCTGCGAGCTGCGAGCCACGAGCTTCGCGCGGGTAAAAAAATAAAAGTTAGAGGTAGCGCGTAGCTCGTAGCGCAAGGCTCGGAGCGCGCAATAAGGAGAAAAACATGGCCAAGAAAAAACCGGTTGTTTCAATCATAATGGGAAGCGATTCTGATCTGCCATGCATGGAAAAAGCGTGTGAGATCTTGAAAAGCTTTGCGATAGAGTATGAGGTAAAAATTCTCTCTGCACATAGAACTCCTGAAGATGCTGCAATTTTCGCAAAGAATGCCAGAAAAAAAGGGATAAAAGTCATTATTGCAGGAGCAGGCGGAGCTGCTCATTTAGCAGGAGTCGTAGCTAGTTTTACAACTTTACCAGTCATAGGTGTGCCTATGGAGTCAAAAGCATTAAAAGGATTAGACTCTTTACTTTCAATTGTTCAAATGCCTAGCGGTATTCCTGTAGCAACAGTTGCAATAGGAGAGGCAGGGGCAAAGAACGCAGGTATTCTTGCGCTGCAAATAATAGGTGTATCAGACAAAAAAATATCTGAAAAGCTGGAAAAATTTAAAAAAGATCTGGCTAACAGTGTAAGAAAAAAGAATAACTCTTTAAAAAATGTCTAAAACAGAAGTTTTAAAAATAAACAAGGATTTTCCCGAAAAGGAAAAAATATATAAAGCAGCTAAGATCATTAACAGTGGCGGGCTTGTTGGGTTTCCTACCGAAACAGTGTACGGCATAGCGTGCGCTTATGATAATGTTAAAGGACAGAAAAGGCTATATAAACTGAAAAAAAGGGCGATCACAAAAGCTTTTACAATTCATATAGCACACAAGAGCATGATCAAGGCCTTTGGATGTGTCATTACAAAAGAAGCCAAAGAAATAATAAAAGAATATTGGCCAGGACCTGTAACTATCATATTAAAGAAAAAAGATAAAAAAGGGTCCATAGGATTTAGAATGCCTTCAAACAAGATAGCGCTTGCGCTCATAAAAGCAGCTAATACAGGGGTTGTTGCTCCTAGCGCAAATATTTCGGGAGAAAGATCCCCTATAAGTGCAGAGGATGTGATAGCACAATTAGAAGGAGATATAGATCTTCTGATAGACGGAGGAATTACTGAACACAGAAAGGATTCTACAATTGTTGACTTGACAAAAGATAAACCAGTAATTCTTCGAGAAGGAGCAATAAAAGCAAAAGAGATCATGAAGCTTATAAAAGAACAAAGGGTAAAAGGGAAATGAACATACTGATAGTTTGTACAGGAAATACATGTCGAAGTGCTATGGCAGAAGGTTTTTTAAAACACGTTTTCAAAGAAAAGAACATGACTATTGTTTCTGCAGGAACAGGTGCTGTTAACGGGATAAAGGCATCTGAAAAAGCCATAGAGATAATGAAAGATAATGGCATAGACATTTCTCAACATAGATCATCATTTGTTAACGATGAAAAGGTAGAAACAGCGGATATTATTGTTGTAATGGAAACCATACACAAAGAATATCTTTTAAAAAAATATCCTGAAATAAAAGACAAGCTATTCCTTTTTAGGGTTTTTGCAAAAGATGGATCTTCTGAAATACCAGATCCTTGCGGGCAGGATAAAGAGATTTATGAAAAAATATTCGAGATAATAAAAAGATCAACAGAAGGGTTTAAAAAATGGATGGAGCAAAGACAATTGCTATAGGAGCAGATCATGGAGGATATGCTCTAAAAGAAGAAATAAAAGAGTTTCTAAAAAAACAAAATATACAAACAATAGACTTTGGTACAAATTCCAGTGAAAGCTGTGATTATCCTGATTTCGGATATGAAGTAGGTAAGGCTGTAAAAGAAAAAAAGGCAGAGATAGGAATTGTAATATGCAAATCAGGGTTTGGCATGTGTATTGTTGCCAATAAAGTTAAAGGTGTTAGATGCGCTGTTTGTGACAACGTTGAGCAAGCTGTTTCAGCAAGAGAACATAATTTTTGTAATGTGCTTTCTTTAGGGGCAAATAGAGTAGGCGTAGCAAAAGCAAAAAAAATCATAAAAGTTTTTATAAATACTCCTTTTGGAGAAGAAAGACACCAGAAGAGAGTAGCGAAGATAGA
>JAQVOV010000007.1:0-12241 GCA_028702395.1 Candidatus Omnitrophota bacterium | reverse complement strand
GGCATTTAAAAAAACAAGATCCCGAAGTTTTTAACATAATACTTAACGAAACAAAAAGACAGGAAAACAATATAGAGCTTATCGCAAGCGAGAATTTTACGTCTTTGGCAGTTATGGAAGCTCAGGGAAGCACGATGACCAACAAATATGCAGAGGGGTATCCTTCCAAAAGATGGTATAACGGCTGTGAGTATGTAGATGATGTAGAAAGAATAGCAATAGAAAGAGCAAAAAAGCTTTTTGGGGCAGAACATGTAAATATGCAGCCGCATTGTGGCTCGTCCGCCAACATGGCAGTATATTTTTCAGTGCTTAAAGTAGGAGATACTGTAATGGGCTTAGACCTTGCTTGCGGAGGACATCTAACGCATGGATTGCCAAATAATTTTTCAGGAACATTCTACAACATTGTTTCCTATGGGGTAGATAAAGAAACAGAACAATTGAATTATGACAATATAATGGAGATCGCAAAAAAATGTAAACCTAAAATGATAGTAGCTGGTGCCAGTGCTTATGCCAGAGAAATAGATTTTAAAAAGTTCAGGGAAATCGCAGATGCTGTCGGGGCATATTTGTTCGTTGATATGGCGCATATAGCAGGTCTTGTTGCAGCAGGGCTTCACATGAGTCCTGTTCCATATGCTGATTTTGTTACAACAACAACACATAAAACTTTAAGAGGACCTAGATCGGGTTTTATTCTTTGTAAAAATGAATATGCAAAAAAACTGGACCTAGCGGTTTTTCCTGGATTGCAGGGAGGCCCTTTGATGCATACAATAGCTGCTAAAGCAGTTATTGTAGGAGAAGCGCTGAAACCGGAATACAAAGTATATCAACAGCAAGTAAAAAACAATGCCTTTGCTCTTGCAAAAGCTTTGGAAGCATTAGGATATAGACTTGTTTCAGGAGGAACAGATAATCATTTGTTATTATTGGACCTTAGATCAAAGAAGATAACAGGAAAAGAAGCAGCAACTGTTTTAGATAAAGCGAATATAACAGCTAACAAGAACATGATACCCTATGATCCGGAAAGTCCATTTGTGACCAGCGGAATACGATTGGGAACACCTGCTATTACTGTTAGAGGGATGAAAGAAAAACAAATGATAGAGATAGCCTCTTTTATAGATGAAGTGATCAGCAACAAAGATAACGAGGAGAAAATCGTTAAAATCCAAAAAACGGTAAAGGAATTTGTTAATGGTTTTCCGCTTTATAAAGAGCATATTGCACAGATGGAGAGCTTGTAATGGAAAAAAACATAAAAGGAAAAACAGAAAAAATACAAAGACCTAGTTGGGATGAATATTTCATGGAAATGGCGCATCTTGCATCAAAAAGAGCTACATGTCTAAGAAGAAAAGTGGGAGCTGTCCTTGTCAGGGATAAAAGAGTTCTGTCTACAGGATATAATGGCGCACCATCAAAAACCACTCATTGTGAAGAAAAAGGATGTTTAAGAGAAAAAATGAACATTCCTTCAGGACAAAGACATGAATTATGCAGAGGATTGCACGCAGAACAAAATGCTTTTTTACAGGCAGCTTTCCATGGGACTAGCGTAAAAGGATCTGTTTTATATATAACAACTCAACCATGCGTGATCTGTACGAAAATGATAATAAATGCAGGAGTAAAAGAGATCATTATCGACGGAGAATATCCGGATGAATTGTCCAAAGAATTTCTTAAAGAAGCAAAGATAAAAGTCAGAAAATATAAGCACAAGTAGTGTAGCCAGTGAATAGTGTGAAAAAAGCCCTATTAACCGTTCTAGTCACTAATCACTAGTCACTAATCACAGTATTCAGATTGGAGGCTTTTAATGAAATGCCCTTTTTGCGGATCGAATAATGATAAGGTCATAGATTCAAGATCATCAAACGCAGGACAAAGTGTTAGAAGACGACGAGAATGTGTGGATTGCGAAAAAAGATTTACGACTTATGAATATGTAGAAGAAATTCCTTTAATGGTAGTAAAAAAAGATGGAAGAAGAGAATCTTTTGAAAGGAAAAAACTTATAGCAGGATTGATAAAAGCCTGCGAAAAAAGACCTATCCCCATAGAAACGATAGAAGATCTAGTTGATAAAATAGAAAGGCAATTGCAAAGAAACTTTGAAAAAGAGGTAGATTCAAATAAAATAGGGGAATTGGTAATGAAGTACTTGTTTGAAATAGATGAAATAGCATATGTGCGTTTTGCTTCTGTTTATAGACAGTTTAGAGATGTGTCGCAATTCATGAAAGAGCTGAAAAAATTTTTGAAATAGAATTTTACTTGATTTGAAGTATAAGGATGAACACAGATAAGACAGAAGCAATAAGAGTTTTATAGATAAACACAGATAGTAATTGGGTTTAAAATAGGAGATAAAATGTTAAAACTTTTCAGAAAAAAAAATGTGCAAAAGAAGATATTGATAGTGTTGGCTATATTTATTATTCCGGCATTTGTTTTATGGGGATCAGGAGGGTTGGAAGGAGAAAAAATACAGGGATCTGCTTATGTTGGAAAAATAGATGGAAAGAAGATATTGATAAAAGACTTTCTTAGCGCAAGAAAAGTAGCTCAAGTGCAGCTGCTTCTTAATTATATGGGACAAAAAGAAGTATTGGAGCAGATTTTTAACAACAAACAATTATTGAACAATATTACATGGGATAGGCTTTTACTGTTGAATGAGGCAGAAAAAAGAAAAATAAAAGTTCCAAATGAAGAAGTTATCAAGTACATTGCGCAATCTCCAATGTTCGTTCATAATGGGAAATTCGATGTTAATGCATATAATTATTTTGTAGAAAGATCATTAGGGTTAACTCCCAGGGCTTTTGAAGAAGCTATAAGGGAATTCATAATGATAGATAAAGTGAAAAAAGAGATAGTTGCCAATGTTGATGTTAAGGAAGAAGAGATCCTGGAAGCAGCTAGAAAAAAACTCGAAAAGGCAAAGCTTTCATATTTTATCATAAAAGAGGATATGGCAGACAAGACCATTGAAGTTTCTCAAGAAGAAATAAAAGCTTTTTATGATGATAACAAACAAAAGTTCGAAGTTCCTGAAAAGGTGAATTTGGAGTATCTTGAATTTGGATATTCCGGATTTGAGGAAAAAAAGGCCTTGATGCCTGTAGTGGAAAGATTTGTAAAAGACATAAAAAAGCAGAATGGGAAAATGACATTACCGGAAAAGAGCAGTGGACAGGAATCTAAAACAACAGGGATGGTGAGTTTACAGGAAATTGTTTCACAGTTCAGCTTTTCTGAAAAAACTTTTAACGAATTATTTGCAATGAAAAGCGAAGATATGAAAGTTTTTGCGGACGAAGGGTTTACCGGAAAGATATATATAATAAAAACACTCGATAAAGAGCCGCCGTATGTTTTGCCATTAGATAAAGTCACTGATACGATAGCACAAATAATAGAAGAACAAAAGCTAGCAGAAAAAACACAGGAAAAGGCGCAAGAAGCATATAATAAAATAAAAGAGGGCACGATCACTTTCGAGCATGCAGCAAAAGAGAACAATGCAAAAATAATACAGACTGAGTATGTTTCAAGGAATGATTATTTGGAAAATATCGGACCTTCAAACGATGTTTGGGAAATTGTTTTTGAGGATGTGAATACAACCTTTTCAAAACCGTTTGCTGTTAACGAGGGTATTGTTCTGGTAAGAGTCGATGGTTTTGAACCTATAGATGTTGTGATATATGCACAGGAGAAAGAAAGCTTTAAAAATGAAGCTTTGAGCAAAAAACAATCAATGGCATTACAGATCTGGTTCAATGAAAAATCTAAAAAGGCAGAAAAGCTTATAGATTTCAGACATATTTAGAAAACATCTTTAAGAAGTATAATATATATTGACATATTATATGTTATACTATAAAATTAGAGCCGCTTAAGCTAAAGAGATAAGTTTTTAAAGAGAAAAAATGAAGAAAGAAACAATATGATACTAAAATTAGGAATCCCAAAAGGAAGCTTACAAGAAGCTACTATAAGAATTTTTAAAAAAGCAGGGTTTAACATTTCTGTTTCAAGCAGAAGCTATTTTCCTTCTATAGATGATGAACAAATAGAAGCTGTATTATTTAGAGCTCAGGAAATGTCTAGATATGTAGAAGACGGGATAATAGATTGCGGGATAACAGGCAGTGATTGGGTGGAAGAGAACAAATCTGATGTTCTCTCAGCAGCAGAGCTTGTGTATGCAAAACAAAGCATGAAGCCTGTTAGGTGGGTGCTGGCAGTTCCTAATGCATCAAAAATAAGAACAGCTAAAGATCTGAAGGGAAAAAAGATAGCAACAGAGCTAGTAGGTGTTACTAAAGCTTATTTAAAAAAGAATAATATCAAAGCAGAAGTAGAATTCAGCTGGGGGGCTACTGAAGTAAAGACCCAGATGGGCGTGGATGCCATAGTAGAAGTAACGGAAACAGGATCCTCTTTGAGGGCAAATTCCTTGAAAATAATAGATACTGTATGTTATTCCACTACACAATTCATTGTAAACAAAAAGACATGGCAAAACAAAGAAAAAAGGAAAAAGATAGAGGAGATGATACTGCTTCTTAAAGGAGCTATAGAAGCTGAAGATAAAGTAGGGTTGAAAATGAACATAGAAGCAAAAAACATTAACAAGGTTTTAAGCTTGTTACCTGCGATGAAAAAGCCTACTATAGCAATGTTAACAGAAGAGGGTTGGTATGATGTTGATACAATTATAAGCGAAGCAGACGTAAAAAGATTAATCCCTTTGCTAAAAACAGCAGGGGCAGAAGGTATTATCGAATATCCTTTGAATAAGGTTATACAATAAGTTTGCTAGATACGAGAAAGGAAAGAGGTGACAATAAATGCCTTGCGGAAAAAAAAGAAAAAGACATAAAATAGCCACGCATAAGCGTAAGAAAAGGCTAAGAAGAGACAGACACAAAAAAAAGAATAGGTAAAAAGTGGCAAGGATCAAGAGTAAGAACAATCTCAAGCTCTTGTTACTTGTTGCCTATTCTTTTTTCTTTTGTTTGCAGGAAAGCGGCTTTGCACAAATAAATGCAGCAAACTCTCCTCAACAAAAAAGACTAATACAAGAACAAAAAAACATACTCGCCCATTTTTCAATGGGCGTTATTTATGACAATGAGAATAATCGTTCTTTGGCTATTAAAGAGTATGATCGTGCCTTGGAAAAAGAAGCTAACAATCCTTATATTCTCACAAAAAAAGGGATCGACCTTTTAATAGAGGCAGATGCTGACAGCGCACTTGCTTGCCTGGAAAAGGCAGTGGCCCTTTCAGATAAAGACCAATATTCCCTTTTTGTATTATCAACAGCCTATGCTTTACTGCATCAACTAGATAAAGCGATAGAAGGATATCTTAAAATATTGGAAGTAGATCCACTGAACACGAAAGCATTGAAAGCTCTGGGGGATATATATATTGTAGAAGGAAATTACGAAAAAGCCTTGAACAAGTATAGTAAATTGCACGAGATAACAGGCGACAGTAATAATTTTTTGGAAATAAGCGTTCTTTATGAAAAAACAGGCCAAACAGATAAAGCTATTGAGAATTTACAAAAACAAGATCTTTCAAGAAACGTTCCTGCCCTAGTTGTTTTAGGCGCTCTATATTTTAAAAACGGTAATTTCAAAAAGGCTATAAGTATATATAATGATATATTGAAAATAGATCCTTTTAACATCGAAGCTCTTCAGGGGTTAGCGCGTATATATGTAAAGCAAAAAAATATTGATAAAGCATACACTTTATATGACCAGATAATTTCAAACAATACGCAGGAGACAGCAGTAGCTTTATCATATGCTATTTTCTGCTTAGAGCAGAACAATTTAGAAAAAGGGTTTTCTTTATTAGAGGAGATCTCCCTTACAGGGCAGGAGAAAATATATATAGTTGTAGGTTATCTATATTTGTTATATAATAAACCTGAACAGGCGATACAAAGCTTAAGTAAAGCAATAGTTAAAAACGAAAGAAACGCGCTTTGTTATTATTTGCTGGCAGTTGCACATGATCTGCAAGGGCAAGATCTTTTGTGCTACAAAAGTTTAAGAAAAGCTTTAGGATATAAGCAGGGTTTTCATGAAGCTTATAATTATCTAGGGGTTAAGCTTTTGCAATCCAAAAATAATTTGAAAGAAGCAGAACATTTGTTTAAAAAAGCGATCTCATTAGAACCGGATAATTATAATTATTTAGATAATTTGGGATCAGTATACCTTGAGCAAGAGCGCTTTAAAGAAGCAAAAAAAATATTTGAAAGAGCATTGCTTATTGAAAAAAATGTAGAAGGCTTTGATCATTTAGCCGAAAGCTATTATTTGCTTGGGCAGACAAAAGAAGCTATAAAAATATGGCAAAAAGTGATCGATCTGGAGCCAAATAGAAAAGACATAAAAATAAAAATAGACAAAGCTGTTAACAGCACAAAAAAGGGTAAAAGGACTAAATGAGAAAAGAACAAGATCTGATCAAACTCAAGAAAAAAGCAATAGCTCTAAGAAAAGATATTTTAAAGATGTTATATCTTGCAGGAAGCGGACATCCTGGAGGGTCATTATCTTTAGTGGAAATAATGACATGTTTATTTTATTACGAGATCAATTATAAGGCTAAGGAACCTAAATGGGAAAAAAGAGATAAAGTGATCTTGTCAAAAGGACACGGCTGTCCAGCATTATATGCAATTTTATCTGATAGGGGTTATTTTAAACGAGAAGAATTGTGGACATTAAGACAATTAGGAAGTAAGCTGCAAGGACATCCTAGCATAGACTGTCCTGGGGTAGAGATCTCAAGCGGATCTTTGGGGCAGGGACTTTCCATATCTAACGGCATGGCTTTAGCAAATAAAATGGATAAAAATGAGGCTAGAGTATATTGTATAATTGGCGACGGAGAGATGAATGAAGGACAAATTTGGGAAGGAGCAATGACGGCTTCTCATTATTCTCTGGAAAATGTGTGTCTTATTGTAGATCATAACAAATTACAAATAGATGGTCCATGTTGTGATATTAAGGATATGGAGATCCTTTCTGAAAAATTGCAGAGTTTTGGGTTTGAGGTTATCCAGGCAGATGGGCATGATTTTTCTTCACTTATAGAGGCCTTTAATAAGGCCAGAACAATAAAAAACAAACCACAAGCTATAATTGCTAATACAATAAAAGGTGCAGGGATTTCTTTTATGGAAAATAAAGTAGAATGGCATGGAGTAGCTCCAAATAAAGAGCAATATGAGAAAGGCATTGAAGAATTGGAAGCGGCTTTTAAAATATTAAAAGAAAAAAATGAAAAAGTTTAGCGCTTGATGCTGGAATAAAAAGAGAAAAGACCCTTGTCTTGCCTCTTGCTTCTTGCCTCTTGCCTCTAATAGATAAGGAGAATCGCTTATGAGAAGAATCAAAATGTATATGAAGATGTTCAAGGTCCCGATCATAGTAGCAATTATCGTTATTGTATTGCTTATACTTACGGTTGTAGGATTGTCTTCCTTAGAATCATTTTACAGAAAAATGACCATAGCAACAATGCCTTTACAATTCTTAATGTCAGGTATTCATGCGGGTATTTTTGTTTTCATGTATCTTATTTTTCTCAGAGGAGGTTTTGCAAAGCTTGACAAAGCCCCTATTAAAGGGAAAGATATAGAAGTAAAGTGGAAAGATGTTATAGGCATGGATGATGCTAAGCAAGAGGCCTGGGAAGTTGTACAGCTAATACGAGATAGGGCAAAGCTTGTAAAAGTTGGGGGAAAGGTAATTAAAGGGCTATTAATGGTTGGTCCTCCAGGATGCGGAAAGACCTATCTTGCAAAAGCAATGGCAACAGAAGCTAGATTGCCTTTTATTTCAATGTCAGGAAGCGAATTCAATGAAGTTTTTGTCGGGGTTGGTGCTTCCAGGGTAAGAAAATTATTCAAAAAAGCGAGAGATTTTGCATATGGATATGGCGGGTGTATTATTTTTATTGATGAACTAGATGCAATAGGAAGAAAAAGAACAATGTCATGGGGCGGCGGGGGACAGGAAACAAATGCTACGCAAAATCAGCTATTGGTAGAGTTGGATGGACTTAATGAAGATGCAAACGTAGTTGTCGTCGGAGCTACTAATGCCCCTGAGGATTCTTTGGATAAAGCCCTTTTAAGGCCTGGAAGATTTGACAGAAAATTATATGTTTCTGCTCCGGGATTGGAAGACAGGGAAAAGATATTTGAATATTATCTTAGACAAGTTAAGACTGCGGAAGAGATAAATATTCCAAAATTGGCAAGAAGGGCTGTTGGGAAAACCCCTGCAGATATTTCAAATCTTGTAAAAGAATCTGCAATAATAGCAACAAGGAATAGACATATAGCAATATCAATGAAAGATATAAGCGCAGCTTTTGAAAGAATAGATCTTGGAATAAAACATAAGCTTACAATGACGCCTCTTGAAAAAGAAATGACAGCTTATCATGAATCTGGTCATTTAATAGTTACTTACTTATTACATACGACAGAAGATGTTTTTAAAGCATCTATTATTCCTCGAGGAGGAGCATTGGGAGTTGTTTACAAAAATCCAAGAGAAGAAACAATAACACGTAACAAAGACACTTTACTCGCAGATATAAAATCCTCGCTTGGAGGATTTGTTGCTGAAAAGATAGTTTACGGAAACACATCAAATGGGGTTTCCTCAGATTTTTCAAAAGCAATGTCTGTTGCTACAGATATGATATGGAGACTCGGCATGGGACAATCAGGACTAATAGGGGATTATTCTGGTTTAGTAGGTATTGACCCTATGTCAGGACAGAACAGAAGCTTCTTGTCTGAGAAAGTAAAAGAAACATTAAACGAAGACACACAAAAAATATTGAAGGACTGTGCTGCTGAAGTTGAAGAACTTCTTACAAGGGAAAGATCTCTTTTGGACACATTCGCTAAAGAGCTTCTGGCAAAAGAAGAGCTGGAATATGATGAGATAGAGGAGATCTTTAAAGCACATGGTAACGTACAGAAAAGGATCATAGATAAATAGAATATGAAAAAAAAAAGATTTGTATTAAGTTTTATCGTATCTCTTTTCTTCGCAGCATTTTTTCTTGAAGGATGTGAACCTTCTTATCCTAAAGAAAAACTTGCGGAACATGTTGGTGTTCTTTGTAAAGAGGAATTCAACATTGATACAAAAGCAGAAGTTTTCGGGAACACATTAGCCATATATATTCCTATGCAAAGCTTGTTTGATCTGACTTTTGGATTATCAGAAGAGGCTCAAGAGGTAATACAGAATGTGCTTATGGTCTCATCAAGAGCTGTTTTAAGCACAGATAAAGGTATTGATTTTTATTGTATTATTGTCCAAGATGTCAGATTACCTGAATTGCAAGTAGTTATAGTAAAGAATGTAGAAGATGTAAAACGATCTTTTTACGGGGATATTTCAAGAGGAGAATATTTTAAGAGGACATTGTTTGATATAAACATTAATCCGCAATCACAAAAAGAAAGAACTATAAAAAGCATTTTTTCAAAACATGATCTAGAAGAAAAATGGCAGGAATCTTTGATCGACGAGTTTTTCAGGAGCTCTCCTTCTAATTTGAAGGAATTCGGATATTGGAACGATAAATTCTATGCAAAGGAAATAACATTAGGGGAGTTCCTGGCAGAACAATTAGCGTATAGGATAAGGATAAACTTACGGGAAAATAAAGAGCTTGAAAAACAGCTTCTTATAAAGAACATCGAAGGGGCATATGTTGTAGAAAATGACCTGCCATTTTTTGATATAGCCTTTGATATCCAGACAAAAGAAATGTTGGCTGTTGCGGGACAAAAAATCAGCAAAGAAGAGCTTTTTACGAATATAATAGAAGAAGTAACACTATGCTTGTATGGATATGGTTTTCAGGATTTTGTATTTGTAAAGATCTTTGATATAAACACAAAAGACACTCTTCTTATAACAAAAATGGATCTTTATAAGTATAAGAAAAAAAAGATAAAGATAGCTGATGTTTTAAAAGGCATCAACAAGGGGAAAATAAAAAAACAATCTCAAGAGGTAATAGTTGTGCAGATGCCATACCAAGATGCAGGCACTTTAAGAGGAAATACCGCTAGAGGTGTAAAACCAAAGGTAACATAACAAGGGAAAAAAATGACACAGAAAAAAATGATATCTACCAGAGATGGATTTGGGAAAGGGTTAGTTGAATTAGGGCGAAAGAACAAAAACATAGTAGTTCTATCTGCAGATCTTACAGATTCCACCCGTGCAGGGTGGTTTCAAAAAGAATTTCCAGAAAGACTTTTTAATCTTGGAGTAGCAGAACAGGATATGATAGGGACTGCAGCAGGATTTGCGCTTTCAGGAAAGATCCCGTTCGCATGTTCTTTTGGAGTGTTTGCAAGCGGAAGAGCATGGGATCAGATAAGAGTATCAGCCGCATATATGAACCTTAATGTAAAAATAGCAGGGACACACGGAGGGATCTCTGTAGGTCCTGACGGAGCGACTCATCAGGCAATAGAAGAAATTGCCCTTATGAGAATATTGCCTAATATGAAAGTCATCGTGCCATGTGATGCCATTGAGGCACAAAAAGCAACTATAAAAGCAGCAGAAACTCAGGGACCAGTTTATTTAAGATTAGGAAGAAGCGGCTCCCCTGTTATCACAACAGAAAAAGAAGAGTTCGTTATAGGCAAAGCAAATGTCCTAAAAAAAGGAAAAGATGTGGCGATCTTTGCATGCGGGCACATGGTATATGAATCTCTTCTTGCTTGGGAAGAGTTACAAAAACAGGGAATAAGTGCAACAGTTATAAACTTGCATACTATTAAGCCTTTAGATTCTGCAGCTATAATACGAGCAGCAAAAGAAACAGGAGCAATTGTGTCAGTTGAAGAGCATACTCTTGCAGGAGGCGTTGGTAGTGCAATAGCCGAAGTGATGATTCAAAAACACCCAGTTATAATGAAGATGGTAGGGGTTAAAGATAGATTTGGCGAATCTGGAGATCCAGAAGCCTTATATAAGTTTTTTGGACTTACAGCAAAAGATATTGTTAAAGCAGCAAAGCAAGCTGTTAAAGAGAAAATAAAGAGATAAAAGGATTTTAGTATATCGTAGTGGAACGTTCTAAAAAGAAGCTAAAGGAAAAGTTTTTTAAAAAGTCCGGCTTAGACTCTTGACAAATGAAAAAACCACGTTAAATTTTTAACGAAATACGAAATACGAAATACGAAATACGAAATACGAAAACCATGAATACACTGACAATAGATGCTCCGGCAAAGATTAATTTGTTTCTTAAGGTCAAGGGTAAAAGAGAAGATGGTTTTCATGAAATAGAAACTCTTTTTGAAAGAATTTCTATTTGTGATAAGATCACAATATCCAAAGCAGATCAAAACATAGAGATCAGTTGTTCTAATCCTAATGTTCCTATTGATAGTAGAAATATTTGCTATAAAGCAGCTCAAAAATTTTTTGATAAAACAAAGATCAATGGAGGGGTAAAGATACATATCCAAAAAAATATTCCTGTTGCAGCAGGTATGGCAGGAGGGTCTACTGATGCAGCAGCAGTTATCAAAGGGCTAAATCAGCTATACGATAACAGACTATTACAGCCAGAGCTAATAGATATAGCAAATGCTATAGGTTCTGATGTAACCTTTTTTTTATATAACACAGCCTTCGCAATAGGTACAGAAAGAGGAAACGTCATTAAGCCTATACAAGAGAAGAAAATATTTTATCACCTTATTGTTTGTCCGGATAAAGAAGTGTTAGCGAAAGATGTATATGCAAGGTATAAAAATTTTTCTTTGAACTTGACAAGAAAAGGGTGTATTGATACAATATTCCGACCTAAAAACGGAGAAAAGATAAATCAAGAGGAGCAAGGGTCATGTTTTTTCAATGATCTTGAAGAGGCTGTGCAAAAGCAAGAGCCTGTTGTTAGGGAAATAAGGAATTTTTTGTATGAACAAGGAGCTTTTAAAGCCATGGTTTCAGGAAGTGGCCCAAGTGTTTTTGGGCTTTTCAAAGATATGGGGCAAGCTTTAAAGGCAAAAGATGAATGTGTAAAAAAGCTTTCGATTACCAGTGATTGGTATATAAGCGAAGCAGAAACTTACTGATTCTTTGGAAAGGAGAAAAGGAAATGCAAATAACAGAAGTAAGGA
>JAQVOV010000083.1 GCA_028702395.1 Candidatus Omnitrophota bacterium | reverse complement strand
CGTAAATGAACAAGTTACTATTTCAGGTTGGGTAAATTCAAGAAGAGACCATGGAGATGTTATTTTTATTGATCTTAGAGATGCATATGGCATAACACAGATAGTTTTTGATCCTAAGGAGAATATAGAAGCACACAAAACAGCTGAAACTATTAGAAATGAATATGTTCTACAGATAAAGGGGATCGTTCGGTTACGGCCTGGAGTTACAGAAAATCCAAAACTATTTACGGGAAAAATCGAGCTATTGGTAAAAGAGTGTATAGTTCTAAATACTGCAGAGACCCCTCCGTTTGAGATAGATGATATGTCTAAGATAAATGAAGATGTAAGATTGAAATATCGATATCTCGATATCAGGCGAAAAGTTATGCAAAAAAATCTTAGGTTAAGAAGTAAAGTCATAAAGTTAATGAGGGATTTTTTTGATGGACAAGGCTTCGTTGATGTTGAGACCCCTATACTAACAAAATCAACACCTGAAGGGGCAAGGGATTATCTTGTTCCTTCGAGAGTGAATCCAGGATCATTTTTTGCTTTACCTCAATCCCCGCAAATATTCAAACAACTTTTAATGGTAGCGGGTCTAGATAAATATTATCAAATAGCAAAATGTTTTAGAGATGAGGATCTTCGAGCTGACAGACAACCGGAATTTACACAGCTTGATGTGGAGATGTCTTTTGTAGAGAGTGAGGATATCTTTTGTTTATTTGAACAAATGCTGAAGATAGTATTTAAAGAAATAGATAATATAGATCTTAAAGTCCCATTTAAAAGAATTGCTTATTCGGATGCAATGTCAAGGTATGGTTCTGATAAACCAGACACACGTTTTTCAATGGAACTTAAAGATGTTTCTGATATAGTTAAGGATTGCGAGCTAAAAGTTTTTAAACAGATCATTGACGAGGGTGGAAGAGTTAAAGCGATTACTGCCAAAGGAGCCGCTTGTTTTAGCAGATCACAGATAGATGGGGTTACCGCAAAAGCACAAGAATGGGGTGCAAAAGGACTTGCATATTTTGTTTTACAAGAGGGGAAGATACAATCTCCTATCCAAAAGTTCTTTAAACAGGATCAGCTTGATGAAATAGTGAGTACTATGGAAGCAGAAGTAGGAGATATAATCTTTTTCTGTGCAGATAAAAACGATGTGATCTGTAATGTCCTTGGTAATTTAAGATTGCATTTAGCAAATCTTCTGAAAATTATTCCTGAAAAGTCTTTCGAACTTATTTGGGTTGTTGATTTTCCTCTTTTTAACTATAATACGCAGGAAAAAAGATGGGATTCTGAACATCATCCCTTTACTAATTTTTGTAAAGAAGATCTAGACAAGTTTGAAAAAGGTGATTATGGTAATATAAAATCAACATCATATGATCTTGTAATAAATGGTATGGAAATGGCTAGTGGAAGTATAAGGATACATAGACAGGATATTCAAAAAAAGATATTTGATATTATTGGTTTATCAAAAGAAGAAGCAGAAAAAAGATTTGGTTTTCTTCTAGAAGCCTTTAAGTATGGTGCGCCTCCTCATGGAGGAATAGCTATAGGAATAGATAGATTTTTAACCTTATTTACAGAAAGTGATTCCATAAGAGATGTTATTGCATTTCCTAAAACACAGAAAGCACAATGTCCAATGACACAGGCACCATCTGATGTTGATGAAAAGCAATTAAGGGATCTTCACATAAGAAAAGCAAAATAATTGTGTCAGTGAGCCTGTGAGTCATGTGTCATGGGTTTGCTGTGGTAGACTAAAAGGGTTTTGGAGTTCTGTATTAGCGCAAAGTGTAAATGTTAAGGTTTTACTATAGACGCAAGACACAGTACACAAGACACAAAGACACATAAAAGGAGGGTGGGATGAGAAGAATAATAAGTTTGCTCGTTGTTTCTGTTTTTATTTTCTCAGGATGTACAAGTGTAAGGACATATACATATGAGAGAGACAGGGTTGATCAGAAGATCGCAGGAAATCAAGGATATTTTCAAGGAAAAGCTCCGTCAGTAGATGAATCGAAAAGGAATAAGACCAGAACAATGGTAGGAATAGATGTTGAAAGTTCATTTCTTCCAATAAAGTCAGAGGAAAGGATCGTTTCAACTGAGTACAAAATAAGAAAACAGGCTGTATCTAAGGATGTTCCTAAAAAGGATGCTCAAGAAGTAGTTACAGTAGAAAAGAAAGCAGTTACAGTATCAAAAGAGAAAGCTAAACCAGTAAAAGCTGTAGTAGAAAAGGAAACTGTAGTTTTTGTTAAAGGCGAAAAAACTGATGATACTCCTATTGTTTTAGAGAAAGAAGAAGATTACGAATATATAAAGTGATCGGAAAACAACTTCTAATTATGCAAAACGAAACAGTTATACATCTTGATAATGACGAACAAGCAAAGGCCTTGTTCGGAAGACATGATGAACATTTAAAGGCCATTGAGAAGGAATTTTCAGTAACAACGGTATTCAAAGATGGTTGTTTAGCGGTTAAAGGTGATGAAAAATCCATTGACAAAGCATCTTATGTCATTAAAGAGCTTATTGAAGTTATCCGAAAAGGATATGAACTTAAAACGCATGATATAAAGTATGCAATAAGTATTAGTAAAGAGAAAGAGCCATTGTCATTACAGGATGTTTATCTTGAGAAAATTGAAGTATCATCCAAAAGACCGGTTGTTAGACCCAAATCCATAGGACAAAAAAAATATATTGATTCAATAAGGCATAATGATATTGTTTTTGCAATAGGTCCTGCAGGCACAGGTAAAACATATTTGGCAATGGCAATGGCAGTTAATGCTTTAAATAAGAAAATCGTTTCAAGGATAATTTTGACCCGACCGGCTATTGAAGCAGGAGAACATCTTGGGTTTTTACCAGGAAATTTGGAAGATAAAATAACCCCTTATTTAAGACCTGTTTATGATGCTTTGTATGATATGCTTGAACCACAACAAATGCAGGATTACATTGAAAAGGGTATTATTGAAATAGCTCCTATTGCATATATGAGAGGACGGACATTGAATGATTCGTTCATCATTTTGGATGAAGGACAAAATACAACTCCAGAACAAATGAAAATGTTCCTTACACGTTTAGGCTTTGATTCAAGAACTGTTGTAACAGGAGATATTACGCAGAGTGATCTGCCAAAAGGCAGGGAATCAGGTCTTGGGCAGATAAGAGAAATTCTGAAAGATATAATAGGTATAGAGTTTGTTGAACTTTCGAGTAAAGATGTTGTTAGACATGAACTTGTTCAGCAAATAATAGAAGCATATCAAAAAGCCGGGTGTTAAATTATTGTATTTTGGAGGATAAAAATGGTAATGGATGGAATAAAAAGTAAAAAGCTGGATTTGAAAGGGATTTTTTCAGGTAAAATACTCTCTTATATTTATTGCAGTCTTTTTGTTTTATGTCTTTTAATGCTTACTGTTTATGAAGCTAGGCAATATACAGGAAGACTTAAAGAAGGAGATATTGCACTTCGCAGTCTGTATGCTCCATATGATTTCAGTTATCCTTTTGGGGTCAACGAAAAAGAGACTGAAGAGAAAAAAAATAATGTTAAACTGCAAGTTCCTGCTATTTTTCGAATTGATCAATCAATAGAGGATGGCTCAATAAATAAACTTAATACTGTTTTCAACGTGCTTTCCCAAAATAAAAATATTACAGATCAAGTTTTGTTGAATGAAATATCACAGAAAATAACGAATGATACTGAGCTCACTTTATCACTGGATGCTGTATCTTTCCTTCTTGCTAGAGAAGATCTCGATTCAATAAGGGTTGGGATAGTGGATATCTTTGTACATGTTTTTTCTATGGGTGTAATGAGCGAAAGTGAAAAAGTGAATATTCTAAACGAATACAGATCCATCCAAATAGATAATGGGCAAAAAAAACTTTTGGGTACTGTTAACGCAAAGGATATCTTAACAGATAAAACTGCTTATGAAGTATGCAAAAAATATAGTCTTACTGTTTTTTCAGATAATTCTCAGACACGAAAAATTGCAATGGACATTGTAAAACAGATGATAAAGCCAAATCTCGTTTTTAATGAAGCTGATACTGAAAAAGCAAAAAATCTTGCAATAAAAAATGCGCCGGTGATCTATAATATGGTCAGTGTCAAGAAAAACGAACTTATACTTGAAAGAGGGAAGAGAATAACAGCAGCTGTTGTTGCCCAACTTGTGCAGTTAGGTGTTACAGGCGGAAAAATGCAGAAAATAACATATTTATTTGGCATGTTATTTTCTATCCTGATCCTTTTAGGTCTGGCAATAGCTTATTTTTTCATAAGTGACAAGAAAACCATATCCAAACCCAAATATGTTGCTATACTCCTTATAAACAGTTTTTTTATAATTATAGCAGCTCAAGTGATAATTAATTCTCCGCAATCAAGTTACCTGATACCTTTGGCAGGGTTTTCTATGCTTATAGCATTATTGATCAATGCAAATGCGGCAATATTCACTACATTTTTCCTTAGTATTTACATAGGACTTCTTGCAGGAGGAAAAGTAGAAGTAACATTGGTTTTGATCGTTGGCAGTTTGATAAGTGTTTATATGGTTATGGGTGCAAGACGGAGATCAAAAATAATAATTGCAGGTTTGGCTGGAGGAATAGGAAGTGCTGTTGCAATTGTTGCCATAGGACTGCTTAATAATCTTGAATCAAGGATATTCCTTTATGATTGTTCATGGGGCATGATAAGTGGGATAGTATCAATTTTCTTAGTTATGGGAGCTTTGCCTATTGTTGAATATTTATTTAAATGCACTACAAATATAACTTTACTGGAATTGTCTGATCTAAATCATCCTTTGTTGAAAGAGCTTACGCTTAAAGCTCCTGGGACATATCAGCATAGTATTATGGTTGGAAATCTTGCTGAAGCAGCATGTGATGCAATAGGCGCAAATTCCCTTCTTTCCAGAGTAGGAGCTTATTATCATGATATTGGAAAAATTGAAAAGGCTGAATATTTTTCTGAAAATGAAATGGGAGTAAAGAGTAAACATGAAAAGCTAACTGCGTCTATGAGCGCCTTGATAATTTCCAATCATGTTAAAGATGGAGTAGAACTTGCAACTAAGTATAAATTTAATCCTAAGATAATAAATTTTATAAAAGAACACCATGGTACAAGCTTGATATATTTCTTTTATAGGAAAGCTCTTGAAAAAGCCCATGATCAGGCAGCTTTAAATGAACAGGATTTCAGATATGATGGTCCTAAACCACAGACAAAAGAATCTGCAATTGTCCTATTAGCTGATTCTGTTGAGGCTTCGTCAAGAGCTTTGAGCGATCCAACTCCTGCCAGGATCAAAGGGCTTGTTCAAAAAATAATTAACAATAAATTCATTGATCATCAATTAGATGAATGTGAGTTGACATTAAAGGACCTTGATAAGATCGCAAGTAGTTTTGTAAGGGTTCTTACAGCTGTTTTTCATACACGTTTAGAATATCCTCAGGCTACAAAGAATACGAGTAAAGAAGATGATAAAGATAAATGTTCAAAATCTTAACAAAAAAAGACGAGTACGTTTAAGGCAAGTAAAGGCTCTTTCTTCGTTTGTAGTTAAAAAAGTTGGCAAGAATAAAGAATTAAAAATAAATATTGTTTTTCTTTCAGACAATGAAATTAAAACAATGAATAAGAAATTCAAAAATAAAAATATTACAACTGATGTATTGTGTTTTTGTATGTTTGAGGGATCAAAGCTGAAGGGCCAAGATACTGATATGGGCACTGATATTTATATTTCGTCTGACACTGCATTTCGGGAAGCAAAAAAATATAATATGACATATACTTCCGAATTATATTTTTATGTTGTACATGGTCTTTTGCATATGTTAGGGATGGACGACAGTTCAGAGCAGTTAAGAGCTCAAATGCATAAGAAGCAGAATGAGTTGATTGATGAGTTTTATAAGAAGCTAAGTAAAAAGGAAAAAGTAAAAAGGTAAAAGGGTGGAACGTCCTAGATTGAGCCACGAGCTTCGAGCTACGAGCCGCGAGCTTAATGATCGTTCTAAATAAGCTTAATTATAAGTTTATTTAGGACGGTCCACTAGCACGTAGCGCGAGACGCGTAGCTCGTGGCAAAAGAGTTAATAACAGTTTACACCCTATTAACTTACGATTAACGATTAACGTTTAACGTCTAACGATTTAAGGAAACAAGTGGAAGAGAAAAAGATAAGATTAGAAAAAAGCAAATTCATAGATAGTCTTAATGTTGCTGTCGAAGGCTTTATATATGTGATGAAAACTCAACGCAATATGAGGATACATTTTCTTGTAGCTATATTAGTGCTTGTTTTAGGGATATATCTTGATTTTTCTAAAACAGATTTTCTTTTTGTTCTATTAGCTGCAACACTTGTTTTAGTTACAGAAATGCTCAATACTTCTATAGAATTCATTGTTGACCTTATGAAGGTTGGATATCATCCTGTTGCAAAGATAATTAAAGATGTTTCTGCCGGAGCAGTGTTTATTTCTGCAGTCAATTCAATCCTAACAGGGTATATTGTTTTTTCCAAGAATTTTACTATTAACTTAGAAAAAGGAATACAGCAGATAAGACAATCGTCCTGGCATATTACTTTTATTTCTTTATTTGTTGTTTTGGCAGTTGTTGTTATGGGTAAAGTCATAACCAGAAAAGGCACACCTTTTAGAGGTGGTATGCCAAGCGGGCATGCGGCTTTTTCTTTCTGTATTTGGATGGCAATTGCTTGTTCGACGAACAATGATCTTATTACTGTTTTATCTTTTTTGATGGCAGTTGTTATTGCAAGACATAGAGTTATTGTGGGCATTCATGATATTTGGGAAGTCATAGCAGGTGCGTTGATAGGAGCTTTATCAACTGCGCTTGTGTTTCAGATACTTCGTTGAGCAAAGAGATAGTTATCTGTTAAATGTTATCTGTTATCAGGGGTTGTGGTGGATTGTCATGATCAAAAGTTTTTAATGACCTTTTGTTAAGGACTATCTTTTACACACAACAGATAACACACACAGATAACTATTTTATAAAGGAGAAAATACATGCATAAAAAAGTCAGAACACATTTCATAACCGGTATAGCGGTTCTTTTTCCACTGCTTATTACTATAATTGTTGTCCGCTTTTTGGTCATGGAAGTCAATAGATGGTTGTTAC
>JAQVOV010000082.1 GCA_028702395.1 Candidatus Omnitrophota bacterium | reverse complement strand
GTTTATGGGAGGTGATTTTGCCTTAGAAGCCAGACCTTCTTAAGGGAGCAATTAATTTGTCAGAAAAATTTGTGTGCATTTATTTTAACCAAAAACATATGTTTTAATTTTATACTTAAAAGAAAAGGAAAAATGCGATGAAAAAATACCCAAAACCAATAATTGCTTTTGTGAAACTTGATGCCGAACAAGCGATATTACAAATATGTAAGAGTGGAGGTGGCTTTTTTTCAACTACGCATAGTCCTGTTCCTGTTTGCCAAAGGACAAATGTTACCGGACACCTGTGTTATGTTGGTCAAAGAGGTGTTCAAAATAAGATAGATGAATCAGGGTCAACTCCTGAAAATATAGGTAGTTGAGAATAATCTATCAAGTTATAAAGCATTCAATTTATTCTCAAATCTTTTACAACATTTCCCGAGTGTTTCATCAATGGAAACATTATATTCCTCAAGAAGCTCCATGCATAAAACTATAAGATCGCCTGTTTCAGTTAAAAAATGAGAGTTATTGTCTTTTTGTAAAAGTTCTATTTCTTTTGCATGCTCTTTTATCATTTTTAACAGTTTTTTTGTATGTTTTTTTGTAGATTTTCCATTAATGTTCTTTGATAAGGCATGTATTTGCTTAAGTTTGTCAGAAAAAGTTTTACTTATTATCATTTGTATCTTTTTTCACAACAGTTTTTATTATGGTAGTTATTATTTTAATGCAAGGGGTATTCATTATTTTATCAAAACTTATTTCAGGGTTCTCTTTATAGTCAGAAGCAAGTTGGGCATAAAAATCATTTAGAGATCGAATGCCTACTTCTTCAGAGGCGATTTCAGGTAATTTCAAGATTTCATAAATAGCAGATATAACCTCTTGCTTTTCATCGGTTTCGTATTCAACCCAGTCATAGCCCGTTGCTTCTAGGTATTCGTTCATAATATTCCTTCAAGTGTTAACGTAAGTGTTTGTCCAGGAAAATTTGGGACAGACACCATTTTCTTCTGGGGTGAAAGGAGTTAGAAAATAGTGTCAGTCCCCATTTTCCTGTAGCTTCCAAGTATTCGTTCATAATATTCCTTCAAGTGTTAACGTAAGTGTTTGTCCAGGAAAATTTGGGACAGACACCATTTTCTTCTGGAGTGAAAGGGGTTAGAAAATAGTGTCAGTCCCCATTTTCCTGTAGCTTCCAAGTATTCGTTCATGATATTCCTTCAAGTGTTAACGTAAATGTTTGTCCAGGAAAATTTGGGACAGACACTATTTCGCTTTACATCGTTTAGAGACCAGTGACCAGAGACCAGTAGTCTATGAACTGTTATCACTTGTTTTGCTATGAGCTACGAGCTTTGCGCTACGAGCTATTGGAACGTCCTAAATAGACTTTTTAAAAAGACTGCTTTTAGGACGTACATTAGGTTCGCTGCGCGTGGCTCGTCTCGCGTGGCGCGCTCGCTATTCAATAAACCGCTTTCTTCTGGTTTCAAAATCCCTTGCTTGTTTTAAAGTGTCAACTGTATCAGTAATAGGTGTTTTAGATTTTGAAACATTTTCCTGCAAAGATTCCCATTCTTTAAGGAAAAGGTCTGCTGTATCCAAAACTTCTTCAAACCAGTTGTCAGTTATAATAAAAGCATCAAGAGTTCTCATAGTCCAAATGTTCTTTGGCTGTTCTTTTTCCATAATACAACTAAAGATCAGCTTTTCTTCCCGCATTACATCAACAAGCGCTCTAGGTGCAGACTGATTTTCAGGGATACGTAATAATGCTGTATAAAAATTTGTGTTATATTCAAAAGAAAACAGTGTTTTTTGATGTTTTTTGTCTTTTTCAAAGGATACATCTTCTTGTTTTATTGTTTTATATCGCCATTTTCCTATCATATTTTTGTCTAGCCAATAAGCTTCATAATTAAGATCATACAAGAACTTAAAAAGACGTTGTGAAAAATTAAGAGCTTTTTCTAGGGTTAGCCTTTCTTGAATAATTTGATCAAGCTGTGTTATTTCGTTTGCGCCTGTATTTTTTACCATATATTATCCTTTCAATTGATCATAATTTAGCGTATTTTTACAATTAGTATAACATGGGTGTCAATATTAGAAGTCAGAAGGGAATTAGCAAAGCGCTAATTGCTAATCGCATATCGCAAAGCATGAGGAATTGAGCCCCGAGCTTCGAGTTGCGCGCAACGCGCTAGTGGAACGTCCTATAAGCGGTTTTGTAGGGGCGTATTGCCCGCCTGCCGGACGGGCAGGCAATACGCCCCTACGGAAAAACCTATATAAAAGTATAAACGCAATAACAAGTTACGGTTAACGGCTTACGCACAACGGCTATTCATGTAACAGCTTGTTTTAAAACGATTTGTGTTGCGATAGGTTTATTTATGCAAAAAAGTGTGATTTCTATTATAAAGAGTTAATTTTTTTATTGTATATAATAATATTATATGATAGTATATAAAACCTAATGAAAAAAACGAACACTAAAAACATACAAGAGCCTCCTTGCAAGAACAAAAAACTTTGTGATATGTGTGCAAAGTATGTTGATAAGATCCCTTGCTGCGATGCTGTGCCTTTTCGTAAACAGGTTTATAGGAATTGGACAAAATTGCTTTCAGGAAAAGCTGATTGCGTGGATCTTTTTGCTATAAAAAAAGACCTACTTCAGGTTGATGCTTTTAATTTCAAGGCTACAACATGGTGCATGTTCCCTGTTCTTCAAAAAGGAGATGACCTTTTGATAGATGATGCAGGGTATGATGATATGCAAATAGGCGACCTTCCTGCATACAAAGGCGGAGATCATCTTTTTACTCATAGAATAGTTGGGAAAAAAGAGATAAACGGAAAAAGATACCTTGTTACAAGACCAGACACATCAAAAGGAGAAGGAGAGAATGGTGAGCTTATTTCAGAAGAAAATATACTGGGCAAAGTTAGGGAAGTAAAAAGAAACAATATAGTTTGTGCACAAGAACAGAGAAAAGCTGTTTTAAAAGATAACATAGTATATAAAAAGGCTAAACTCCATGACAAATGGCAAATGTTTTGTATAAAAACTTTAGAAAGTATCCAACAATGGGCCATATATAAAGTAATTGCGAAAAATATAGGAAAAAAATTCCTTAATAAAGTGACTTTTGTTATATCTATGCCCATAACAAAAAGCTTGGCTGTATATCAGCATAAAAATATGGAACAAGTAACCCCTGAAGAGATAAAAGATCTAGCTTTTTTTCATGTTGTTATGCTTTTAAAAAAGAGATCTATAGGTGTTCTTACAGTTTTAAATCGACAAGAAGAATGTCCTTATAGCGGGCTTTGGATGGGTGGTATGTTTGTCAGAAGACCTTATAGGAAAACAGGATTAGAAAATGTAATAGTTGAAAGAACTGAAAAGTTTTTAGCTTCCAATTTCACCCAAACGATTAAAAAGAGTGTTTCACTTTTTGAAATGAAGACATTTATTTAGGGAGTTAATAGGCAGATAAGATAAAAGATAAAAGAATAAAGATAAAAGGGTGGATGGTTCTAAAAGAGGTTTTTGTAGGGGCGTATTGCAATACGCCCCTACAAAGAAACAATAGAAGATTCCACAATGATAAATAGATTTTTTACTTTTTACTTTTGCCTTTTTACTTAGAATGCTATTAAGGGATTAAATGAAAGAAATAGAAACAAAATTCAAACTCAAAGACCCTCAAGCTTTCAGAAATAAGCTTGAACAAATAGGCGCACAAAAAGTTTATTCCCAGCTAGAGCATGATATATATTTTGCAGGGCAGGGATGTAAGGTGCAGGCGTCTACTATTAGAGTAAGATGTCTTAATAATAATACAGGAGTATTCACTATAAAAAAGAATGTGCCTAATGATCAGGTCAATATTAAGATAAAAGAAGAAATAGAAGTGAATGTAGATAATGCAATAGTAATGACTAATATGCTAAAAGACATAGGATTTTCAGAACGGTTTAAAAAAGAAAAAAAAAGGGAAATTTACAAATACAACAGTGCAAATATCTGTTTGGATGAATTACCTTACATAGGATGGTATTTAGAGATAGAAGCAGAAGGTGTTTGCGAAGTTGAAAATATAGCAAAAGCATTAGATCTAGACATTAATGACGCAATAAAAGATACTTATATGGATCTTTTTAATATTTATAAAGTCGTAAAAGGAAAACCAAAATTGGAAATGGTTTTTGATAAATAAGTTATGTGTAATGGGTAATGTGTAATGGGTAATGTGTCTTTTGAGGAAAACTAAAATTTAGAAGTCCACAGCAGACACAATACACAGGACTCATGACGCATGACTCAATCATGGAGGAACGAAAATTATGTTTGATTTCAGTATAGCAATAGCAGGAAAAAAAATAAGGTTCAAATACGATGGGAATAAAGTGGATTATGATCCTTTAAGTTCAGATGAATTTAAGCTGTTTGTCTGTAACGAAACAGAAAAAGAGGATCTTTTATTCAATATAGAATATGGAAATATGCCTGATATACAAAATAAAAGAAAGGTTTTTGGTGTTGATGACAGCTGGGCATTGTCTGTCATAGATGATGGAATGGTATTAGAATATAAGGACAGAAATTTGGAAGGTCGTATAGAAAGAATGGCAGTTTTTGATAAAGAGATGACAAAAGGTACAATATATATAAATAAAGAAAAAACTCCTGAAGAAGAGGAGCTTTCTAGATCTCAGCGAGAATTTAAGATGTCTGATGAAGATATCCTGAAAAGAGAACAAAGAAAAATAGAAAGTGAACAACGCAGGATGCAACGATACCTGGATAAAGGAGAAACAGTTCCCCCTAAGCCTGATCCATCGCAGAAAAAAGCAAAAAAAGAAAAAACCCCTGCTGAAAAAGGCAAAACATTGATAAGTGAGTTAAAAGCTAATTTCTTTCAGGCTTTTCTTGTTGAATATGTGGCAAAAAAACATATGGGTATTATAGCTCATTGTTCAACTGTTAATTACAAAGGGAAAACATATATTTTCATGGGAACCTCAGGAACAGGAAAAAGCACTATAGCCGAGTTCTGGCATGATAAAGTAGGTGCAACTGTTTTTAATGATGATAGAGCTGTTATACGTGTTGAAAATGGTAAAACAGTTTTTTATAATGCACCATGGGTAGGAACATTATATAAAAAGGCGCAACTGGATAAGGGAAGCGGAACAGCTATAGATGGAGTCTTTCTTCTTTATCAGCACACTGAAAATTTGCTTGAAAAAACATCTAAAGCAATAGCTGCAACAAAAATATTTAAAAATACGTTCCCTGTTTTTTGGAATAGGAATGATCTTCAATATATTCTTGGGGTATGCGCTGATATAACAAAAACAGTACCGTGTTATGACTTGGGGTTCATTAATGATGATAGTGTGGTTGATTATTTAATGAAGGAATTAGGAATATAACGAGCTTCGGGTTGCGCGACACGCGCCGAAAAGCTTGTTTAGGAATTAACTGTCAATATGGTTGGTTTAGTTTATGATAAAGGTTTTTAGAGGACACTAATACGGAAAAATATTAATAATAAAATAAAATAATAGTATGAAGCTCGTAGCTCGCAGCTCGTAGCTCGCGGCTCGAAACAAGGAGGAAAAAATGGCAGATCTTAAAAAAGTTTTTAACAAGAATAAAGATTTTGTAACAAGGGAAATTGATGATGAACTGATCCTAATGCCTATCTACAGCACAAATAAGGATATTAATGAAATGTATACACTCAATGAGTCTGCTGCTAAAATGTGGAGTCTCGTAGATGGCAAGAACACGCTTGCTCAGATCGTAGAAGGAGTATTGGCAGAATATGATGCGGATAAAGATCAGGTAGAAAAAGATGTGCAGGAATTTGTTAAGGATATGTTGGAGATCAAAGCGATTTCATAATAGAAGAATAAAGAAAACGACAGATAAGTTTATGGGTCATGTGTTGTGAGTCATGGGCTTACTGTGGAAAACCAATTATGAGAATAATATGCGCATTGTTTCCCAATAGGTATAAATACACAATACACATTACTCATTACACACAGACACAATTATGATTGAAAAAGAGAATATAGAAGATTTTGCAAAAACGCTTAGAGAAAAAACAAAAGGGTTAAAACCCATAAGTGCTCAGTTAGAGATGACATATAGATGTGATCTTGATTGCGTTCATTGTTATTGTAAGAATTATATGGACGGTGATGAAATTTCCATTGAACAATGGAAAAATATTTTAGACCAGCTATATTCTGCAGGATGTTTATATCTTACGTTCACAGGCGGAGAACCTTTTTTGAAAAAAGGGTTTCTTGAAGCATATGATCATGCTAAGAAAAAAGGATTTATAATAACTGTTTTTTCTAACGGGATGTCTTTAACAGATGCTGATATAGAGTATTTAGCGAAATGCCCTCCGTTTTCCATAGAGATAACCGTACATGCAATGGACAAAGATGTTTTTGATAGTATTTCAGGACAAAAAGGTTCTTTTGAGCTTGTCATGAAAAACATCAAAAAACTTGTTGATGCAAAAGTACAGGTGATAATTAAAACTGTTATTTTGAAGGAAAATAAAAATGAAATATTCAAGGTCAAAAAATTCGCAGAAGAATTGCTTGGACCAAAGAAGTTCAAGACAGATAGTTTTATCATTCCTACTTTAACAGGGGACACAACACCTTGTGAGCATAGGTTATCGCCAAAAGAAATACAGAATATCGAAGAGTCGGATGTTGACATGATAATGCAAAGAGAAGAGCAATTCCAGAAACACACGCCTATGATGAGAGATATAAAATATAAATACCATTGTAATTCATGGTTCAATCAGGTGTTTATTTCTCCTTCAGGAAAACTGAAGTTTTGCCATATAAGTAAGCACTATACATATGATCTGACAAAAGTTCCTTTAGAAGAAGCTTTTTATATTAATTTTCCAAGTATTTGGGAAGAAGAGAATCATCATTATTATAAATGTATGACATGCGAATTGCGGGAGTATTGTCATTATTGTCCTGCCAGAGCATATCTTGAAACAGGAGATGAATATTCTTCGGTAGAATACTATTGTGAACTTGCGAAATTGCGTAAAGAGCGTCATGAAAGAAGTAATAGGATGCGAGAGAGCGAATAGAGCGTTACGAGCCACGAGCTACGCGCAGCGAGCCAGTGGAATGTCCTAAACGTGGTTTGTAGGGGCAGACCTCACTAGTGTCCGGTTATAAGTTAAATAGTTCCAATTGGTTACAGTTGTTACTATTTATGTTAATGTTTTCTTTTTCGTCTAATAGACGAGAAAGCTT
>JAQVOV010000081.1 GCA_028702395.1 Candidatus Omnitrophota bacterium | reverse complement strand
GATATTTTCTGTATAACATATTGAAAAAGAACAAGTTATAGAATAATAAAAAACTTTAACCGGACACTAGTGGGGCAGACCTATGTGTCTGCCCTAAGAAGAAGAGAAAGCAATACGGATGTAGGGACAGGCTGCCTGTTCCTCTAAAAAAAGGAAAAGGTTCGCCATCATAGATTGCGATCGGGTCACAAAGTCTTATAAAAGGAGCAAACACTTGGCACAGCGAACAGATTTTAAAATGAAATACGTATATGGTCCTGTTAAATCATGGCGACTAGGGAATTCGTTAGGTGTGGATCTTTTGTCGCAAAAACAAAAACAATGTTCATTCAATTGCTCTTATTGTCAAGTTGGGCCTACGCCTTTTTATGTCCTAGAAAGAAAGGTATTTGTCCCTACAGAAGATGTTGTTAAGGAAGTTCTGTCTGTCAAGAATAGAGATATTGATTATATAACTTTTTCAGGGAACGGAGAGCCTACCTTAGCTTTGAATTTAGGGGAAACTATAAAAAAAATAAAGCAAAAAAGAAAAGAAAAAGTAGCTGTTTTAACAAATTCATCTTTATTATTCAGAAAAGATGTAAGAGAAGAGTTGTCATATGCCGATATGGTCCAGTGTAAACTTGACGCTGCAACAGATAGAACTTTTGCTATCATAAGCACTCAAAGTAAGGCCATTACTTATAACAGTATTATAGCAGGGTTAAAGCTTTTTAGACAAGAGTATAAAGGAGAACTTTGTTTACAGATCATGTTCTTGCAAAGTAATATTAATGAAGCAGAGCAGTTCGTTTTATTGGCCAAAGAGATCAATCCTGACCTTATAGAGCTCAATACCCCTTTACGTAAATCTCAGGAAAAACCAATAACTCCAAAACAAATGGAAGAGATAAAAAAACTTTTTTATGAGTTCAATGTAAGATGTGTTTATGATAAGCACAGAGATCCAAGTGTGCCTATAGATAAAAAAACAACAGAGAAAAGACGGGGTAAGGAGCTATGATAGAAGATGATTATGTTCCTGGCGAAATATCGCGGGGCGGGGAAAAAAGTCAAAAAACAAAGATATATAAGAAAAATCCTTATCATCAATTTGCGGAAAATATAATGATAAGGGTTACTATTGCGCTTTTAGTTATTGTTTTTATTGTTTTTTTTGTTTTTCATGCAATTATCAGCATAGGTCTTGGAAAAGCCGGAAGAAAAACAATAGAAGAAGAAAAGACTGTTAGTATAGATGAATACTTAAAAGAGAAAGAGATCAAATGGCAAAAATAGATAAAATAAAAGAACAGTTTTATTTCAGCAATAAACAATTAAAGGATATGACCAAGATCTTTCTTATGGATATGAAAAAAGGGCTTGCAGGAAAAAAAAGTCCTTTAAAAATGATATCGTCTTACACGGATATCTGCGATAAGAACAAACTTGGGACATTTATGGCTTTTGATCTTGGCGGTTCTAATTTCAGGGTCATGATAATAAAGCTTTTAGGTAAAGGAAAAACAAAAGAGATATTTTCATATAAAAAAAGCATCCCTCAACAATGCATGGAACAGGACAAGGATGTATTATTCGGGTTTATGGCTGATACAGTAAAAAAAGCTGTAAAAAAAGCAGGTATAAAAAAGAACATGAATATTAAAGCAGGTTTTACTTTCTCTTTTCCTGTTGAGCAAAAGGCTATTGATCGTGGATATCTTATAAAGTGGACAAAAGGCTTCACAACAAAAGAGGTAAAAGGACACAATATAATTGATCTTATGAATACAGCTTTAAAACAAAAGGGATTAGATAATATCAGTGTCAATGCTCTAGTCAATGATACAGTAGGAACTCAAGTTGCCGAAAGTTATAAAGATAAAAACACTTCAATAGGAATAATTTTGGGAACCGGAAGTAATGCCTGCTATACAGAATCCACAAAAAATATAAATGAAAAAAATAGGCAGGGTTATGATAGAGAGCATATGATAATAAATATGGAATGGGGTAACTTTGATAAGGCACGAAGAAATATCTATGATGAAAGATTGGATAGACTAACACCAAATCCTGGACATCAATATCTGGAAAAAATGGTTTCAGGAATGTATTTGGGTGAAATTTATAGACTGGTTTTGTTAGACCTTGTTACTTTAGGAGACATTCTGAGTGAAAATGATCCTAAAATTTTCCAAAAAAAGTACAGCTTATCATCTTCACAGGTTTCAGATATAGAAAAAGATATATCAAGATCTTTAACAGGTGTTTCCAATGTTTTAAAAACCCTTGGGATAACTCAGACAAAGATATTGGACAGAAAAAAAATGAAGGAAATAGCAGGTTTTATTTCGGATAGAGCTGCTAATATGGTTGCGATAGGTATCTCTGCTGTTATAGGAAAAATTGATCCAAAAGTCAAAAAAAAGCACACGATCGCTATTGATGGAAGTGTTTATGAAAAATACCATAAATTTCCTGATAAAATAAGAAAAGGTTTAAAGAACATTTTAAAAGAAAAAGCAAAAAAGATAAAACTCGTACTTTCTAAAGATGGATCAGGAAAGGGCGCTGCATTGATATCTGCAGCAGTTGTATAGGGGTAATAGGGGGTTGTGACTAGAGACTAGAAACTAGTGACTAGAATAAATTTATCTTAAGATAAATGTGCTATTAATACAGTATCTTTAAATCAATTAATTCTAGTCACTAGTCACTAGTCACTAGTCACTAGTCACTAGTCACTAGTCACTAGTCACTGGTCACTGGTCATCCGCCAAAATTTTTTTTAAAATTTTGGCGAGATCTCGCCATCTACGATGGCGGACTAGTCATCACATCATATAGAGGTGCAATATGAGAAAACTTGCAGAGTTCTGGAAAAAAGGTAAAGATAGATCAGGACAATGTTCTCTTTGTGCGCATAGATGTAATATTTCAAATGGTTCCTACAGCGTGTGTTTAGTGAGATATAATGATAACGGAGTGCTTATAACTACAACTTATGGCAAACCCGTTGCTGTTCATGTTGACCCTATAGAAAAAAAACCTTTATACCATTTTCTGCCTGGAACAAATACTTTTTCCGTCGCAACAGCAGGGTGTAACTTTAAATGCGGGTTTTGTCAGAACTGGAACATATCACAAGATGTATCTTTAATGGACCAGGTTGTTTATTTTTCGGCTGAAAAAATAGCAGAAAAAGTTTTTGTATCACAATGTGAAAGTGTTTCATATACATATACGGAACCGACTATATTTTTTGAGTATGCATATGATATTGCAAGAATAGTTTCAGAAAAAGGGATAAAGAACATTTTTGTCACGAATGGCTATATGACACAAGAGGCCTTGGACTATATTAGGAAATATTTAGATGCTGCAAACATTGACCTAAAAGCATTTTCAGAAAATTTCTATCACAAACATTGTAAAGCTTCTTTAGCGCCCGTATTAGAAACTATTAAACGAATGAAAGATAACGGTATATGGATAGAACTTACGACTTTGCTTATTCCTGGTGAAAATGATTCAGATGAAGAGCTTAAAAAACTTACAAAGTTCATTGCTTCGGTAGATAAGGCAATGCCATGGCATATAAGCAGATTTTCCCCTTCGTATAACATGATGGATAAAGAGTCCACATCTTTGGAAGTGCTGGAAAAAGCAAAAAAAATAGGGGAGAAGGCAGGATTGAAATATGTTTATGTTGGAAACATAGAATACGATAACAATACATATTGTCCAAAATGTAAGGCTGTTTTAATAAAAAGAAAAGGTTTTTCTTCTCAAAATATTGGGGTTAAGAACAATAAGTGCATCAAATGCAATTCCGAGATCGATGGCGTTTATAAGTGAAAAGTAAAAAGGTAAAAGGTAAAAGTGTGGAAAGTCCTGAATGGAGTTGAAATGAAAAAAAGTGTTTTTTTTGTTTTTGTTTTGATCTTTATCGGAAGCCTATTTTGTATGGCAGAAACAGCTTATGAGCTTTTTGAACAGGCAAATAATTTTGTTCAGGCAGGTGATATTGATACAGCTCTTCTATATTATAAAAAAGCACATCAAAAAGAACCAGACAATACTGCAATATATGTTGGGTTATTGAAAATAGAGGCGCTTGTATTTTACAATAAAAAGCAATATCAAGAAGCAATAAAGAATTACTATGAAGCTTCTCAAATAGAAGAACCCACAGATGTAGATAAAGAAAATGTATCTGTTATTTATTTTTCATGGGCAGCAGAGCTATACGAAAAAGGTAAACTTGCAGAGGCAATGGAAAATATTGAAAGATCAATCGCATTAAATCCTAATGATCCGATCATTTATAATTTAGCAGGAAGAATAGCATATTTCTTAAGTCAATTTGATAAAGCTATAACTTTTTGGGAGAATTCCTTAATTCTTAGTGAGAATCAAAAAGCTATAGAACAGCAGTTAGATAGAACCAAAAAAGAGGCAGCTGTTGAAAGAGGTTTTTTAAAAAGGTATTTTAACCCGTTCACTATATATTTTCCAGGACAAAAAGACCCGGGATATATTTCCAAAGTTCTTTTTTATTTGGATCAGGCAAAAGATTCTATTAGCTATGATACAAGATTAGATCTGGTAAAAAATACGCCTGTTATTATTTATATTGGTGATCAGTTCAAGCAGGCTACGGAAAGCACTGGAAGAGCTCAGGGTTTATACGATGGAAAGATCCGCATTTCAGAACAAGATGTTTCAAAAGGGGATAAGACCCTTAAAAATGTTATTTTCCACGAATATGGGCATGCGGTACTTGTTAGTTCATCATCAGTCAATATCCCTATATGGTTCAATGAAGGGTTTGCACAGTACTGTGAACCTGACAAGAAAGTTGACGATAAGAAAACAGCTTTTGTAAGAGAGGTATTAAAAACAAATAAAGATATCAATATGGATAAGGTAAATTCGTTTTTTGACACAAAAGACAATGATTATGTCATTAAATTTTCGTATGATATATCTTACCTGTTCTTTATGTTCCTAATAGATAAATATGGGAAACACAGGGTCATTTTGTTCTTGAACAACCTAAAAAGATCAAAGGATTTCGAGAAAACCTTTTATGAGACATTTTTAATAAAAACAAGTGCAGCAGAAAAACAGTTTTTTGATCAGCTGATGAGATAATAGATCAAAAAATAATTTGATATTTCTTTATAAATGATATAAACTATAAATAAGCAATTTAAACGGGGGGAAATGGCAGATAAAAAAAGCATCCTCACATATTCAAAAGCTAGTTTGATAATAATATTATCAAACATTGCTGTCTTTTTTTTCATAAAATATATAGATATCGGAGCGAAAATTTATCCTAATATTGTTTGTTACACCGGGAATATTTTTTCGGGAAAAATATGGACAATAATTTCTTCAGGGTTTGTACACGCTGATATAAATCATCTTGCCTTTAACATGCTTGCAGTTTTTGTTTTTGCGCATATCGTAGAAGAAAAATTCGGATGTTTTCGTACACTTTTCATTTATTTGTGCTCACTTATAATTTCTATGTTCTTTTCTATTTTTGTATACACAGTTATTATGCAGAAAAATGTTGTTTTGATAGGTGCCTCAGGTGCTGTTATGGGGCTTATTTCAACAGCAATGCTTTTGGGACCTTTTAAGATAACTTGGGAAACAATAATACCTATTCCTGTTTTTTTAAAAGCGTGGTTTTTTTTATATGCAGATGTTAAAGGGTTTTTAGGTGGGGAAAAAGACGGGGTCAGCCATCTTGCACATTTATGCGGATTTTTTTCTATTGCTGTAATAGTCTATCTTTTAGACAAAAAAGAACAAACCTTATTAAGGCAAGGTGTAATAGTTAATATCTGCACCCTTGTAGCTCTTATTTTGTTCAATCAGTGGCTAGAAGTAAGGACAGGAACAGGGTTAATTGAAATGGTTGGAAAGATACGGCCATAGAGAGAATAGTTTGACTGGTTTGACTAGTTGGTACTTAGCAAAGCGCTAGTTGCTAATCGCATATCGCAAAGCGCAAATCGTAGTGTAAGGTACTAGATTGAGCCACGAGCTACGCGCTACGCGTTACGAGCTGGTGGAAATTTCCTGAATGAGTTTGATAAGGCGGTAAATAGCAAAGCGCATATCGCCTATCGGAAAGCGTGATGATTTTAGCCACGTGCTTCGCGCTACGCGTCTCTCGCATGAACGAGGTTTTCGTAGGGGCAGACCTATGTGTCTGCCCTAAGAATAAGAGATGCAGTAAACAGGCTGCCTGTTCCTCAAAAAAAATAGCATAAGTTTCTTAATAGAAACCACCAGTTAGAGCTCAGAAGACACTCCTTGTTTCATCAGTAAAATCGCAATATCTCCAGTAATTAAAGGTAAAAACACAAGTGTTACATTGTTTTTACACTCCTGTGACACATAAATCAAGAAAATCCAGTATAATAAAACAAAATTATTAAAATAATTTAGGGATAGATTAACCTAAGGAGTATTTATATATGGGGGTTTTGAAAAAAAACTGCGGATGTCGAATTATAAGCATTATTCTTGCAATAAGCATATTATTTATGGATATTTGTTGGGCTGATCAGGGTTTTTTCAGTAAGCAGCCTTCAAATCTTGCTGTGCCTACGATGTTTGGAGAAAACTTGACAGCAAAATATCAAGGTATCAGAGATAAAGCTGCGATGCTTTTGTCTATAGAAAACGCAATAGACTATTTTTGCGATGGTAAAGGCGGATTTAATTTTGAAATACTTGAATATTTTAATAGCGTAATGTATTCAGAGCTCAAAGATCTGAAGAGATATTTCCTTTTTGATAGAGCAGAGATCATTTTAGGAACAGATAATGTTCAAGTGCTTTACATTCCTTATATAAAAGAAGGAAAAGAATATGCTGTTAAGATCGTTGCAACCGGAAAAAGATCCAAACAAATAATTGGGCACAAATGGAAAACCATAAATGGTTATGATATATATATAACCCCAAAAGATGAAGATAATGTGATCGCAAAAGAGTTTTTTGATGGACCGTTGGTGTCTAGTCCATCTAAAAAAAATGATACTTTCATAGTTTCAGAGCCACTTTCTCCAGTTCAAAAAGATACGGATGATAAAGTAGATGTGAAGAGGAACAGTTTATCTATAGCGTCAAATGTTAAGACAGGAATAATAGCAGTAGTTGCATGGTTTCTTTTGTTTGCAGTATCAACAGCAGGTGAAAAAGGAGCGATTTCAGGGGTTTCTGAGTTTTTAGAGCAGGATATTGCTGTATTAGCAATGTATGGAATAGGGGCTATATTAGGCATTGTTATAGTATTAAAGATCATAAAAGTTGTTTTCGAAATCGCAAAAAG
>JAQVOV010000080.1 GCA_028702395.1 Candidatus Omnitrophota bacterium | reverse complement strand
TTAAGCTCAACTCCAGCGATTTTAGAAAGTGCAATACGAACCTTTGAATGTTCAGCATCAACTTCTTCGTCAGTAAGCGTCTTATCAACTGATCTATATTCAAGACGATATACTAGATTGGTTTTTCCTTGCGGGATACCTTTACCTTTGTAAAGGTCAACAAGTGAAGTGCTCTTTAAAAGTTTCGAAGCTGCAAATGATATTGTTTCTTTTATTTTTTGTGATATTACACTTTTATCTGCTATTAAAGAAACATCTCTTGTTATAGATGGATAGACTGCAAGGGGTGTAAATTTTATTTGCTTGTTGAAAAGTTGTATCATTTTTTCAACATCCAGTTCTGCGCAAAAAACTTCTTCTTTAATAGCGAATTTCTTCAGTACTTCAGATGATACCTCCCCAATAACCCCAATAACATGCCCTTGAGAAAAGATCGTCATTTCTGTAGTAAAATATTTTTTCGTTTCGCTTTTAGAGATCTTTATATCTTTAATATTTAACTGCTCTAAAAGTGTTTCTATAACACCTTTAATATCAAAAAAACTGCTTTTTCTTGGCTTTGACATCCATCCGTCTTTTATCTCTCCTGTAAGTCCAATACATAATGATTCTTGTTCTTTATAATCCTGACTGCTTCTTTTTATATATTGCTTTCCTATTTCAAACAAAGAAAGGTCTTTGTTGGCTCTATTAATATTAACCGCTATACTTTTTAACATTCCGATCAAAAGTGTACTTGTCATAGATCCTTGCTCTTTACTTAATGCATTGACAAGTTCTGCAACTTTATCTTTTTCTTTTACGAACATCTCGTGAAGCTCTGATGAAACAAGGCTATAGGTAACTATTTCATTACACGTTAGCATTGACATGATCTTTTTTATTTCTCTTCTTATTTGCCTTGTTTTTTCTTCGATCATGGTATTTCCGATTATTTGCGGTATAGTTTGAGGAATATGATCATATCCATATATCCTTATTATCTCTTCGACAATATCGACTGCTTGAGAAATGTCTCGTCTTGTTTTTGGAACAGTGACTTTCCACAGGTATCCTGATTCTTTTATTTCAAAATCAAGAGCTTCTAAGATCCTTTTTTGTTCTTTTGTTGAGATCTCTAATCCTAAAAGAGCATTTGCTTTTGCAGGAGAAAAATCTATCTCTTGAGTATGCCGTTTAGCCTGACCAACACATACTGACCCTCTAACATCTCCTTTACAAACGTCTTTGAACATGTTTAAAGCTCTTGTGGCAGCTTTTTCTATCATATCAGGATCCGGACTTCTTTCAAATCTATAGCTGGCATCTGTTGAAAGGCCTAAAAGTCTTGCTGTTCGTCTTACTGAGATAGGTTCAAACAACGCACTTTCCAGAACAATGTTTTTTGTCGTTTCTGTTACTTCTGTATTCAGTGCTCCCATTACACCTGCAACAGCTATTACCTTTTCTTCGTCTGCTATAACAAGCATACCTTCTTCAAGGACTCTTTCTACCTTATCTATTGTTACGACCTTTTCATTTTTTTTCGCTTTTCTGACAATAATTTCTCCTTTTATCTTATCTTTATCAAAAGCATGCATAGGTTGACCGGTCTCCATAAGAATATAGTTCGTTATATCAACTATATTATTGACAGGTCTTGCGCCTATTGCTTGTATCTTTTTTTGTATCCATACAGGAGAACTTGCTACTTTAACATTATCAATAACGCAGGCTGTATATTTAGGGCAAAGATCGTCGGCTAGAACCTTTATTCTAATTTCAGACCTTTGTTTAACATCAAGCTCCAGCAGATCTTCAGGCATTTTTAATTTCTTGCCTGTTATAGCAGCTATTTCCCTAGCAATACCTATGTGAGAAAGACAATCGCTTCTGTTAGAGGTTATCTCAAATTCAAAAACAATATCATTATCAACTTTTTCATGAGAATCAACATGTATACCAGCCATAACAAGCTTATGAGCAAGCTCGTCCGGGGAAATATTTATATCAACATATTTTTTCAACCAATCTAAACTTGCTTTCATTTATTCATACCTTTTTCATATTTAAGTAAAAAGGCAAAAGTAAAAAATCTATTTTCATTGAGGAGTCTTCAGAGCTTTCCTTGTAGGGGCGTATTGCAATACGCCCCTACAAAAAACTCTTCTAGAACCTTCCACGCTTTTATCTTTTGTCTTTATTCTTTTATCTTACAATTTTTATTTCCTTAAAACTGAGATAAAAATTGTTTGTTATTCTCAAAAAACAACCTTATATCTGTAATACCATATTTTAACATTGCGATTCTTTCAACTCCCATGCCAAAAGCAAACCCAGTCCATTTATCAGGATCATAATCAACGTTTTTGAACACTTTAGGGTTTACCATTCCTGCCCCAAGGATCTCAAGCCATCCGGTTTGAGAACATACTCTGCACCCTTTACCTTTACACATAATACATGATACATCTATTTCAGCACTGGGTTCTGTGAAAGGGAAAAAACTTGGCCTGAATCTAAGTTTAACATCATCTCCGAACATTTGTTTTGCAAATATATTCAATGTCCCTTTTAGATCTGAAAATCTTATGTTTTTATTTACCATAAGTCCTTCTACTTGATGGAACATAAAAGAATGAGTAGCATCAACAGCATCTGGTCTGTATACTCTTCCAGGCATTATCATCTGTATAGGAGGTGCTTGTTTTTCCATTACCCTTATCTGTACAGTGGAAGTATGGCTGCGTAATAATCTATCTTTATCAACATAAAAAGTATCAAAATCATCTCGTGCAGGATGGTCCAAAGGAATATTCAATCCTTCGAAATTCGCAAATTCAGTTTCTATCTCATTGCCTTCAGCTACTCTATAGCCAAGAGACATAAATATCTCAACAATTGCATCCATGGTCTTTGTAAGTGGATGCAAAGAACCTATGTTCTTTTTTATTGCATCTATTGTTACATCTATGGCATCTTTACTTGTTGAAGTCTTTTGTATCTCTGTTTTCTTTTTATCCAGTTCTTGCTCTATTGTTTTTTTACAAACATTAAGGATCTGACCTGCTTGAGCTTTTTCTTCGCTTGAAAGAGTGGGGAACATTTTAGATATTGCAGCAAGTTCACTTTTACGTCCTATATATTTTATACGCATTTCCTCAAGACTTTCAGGAGATGTCGCTGCTTGTATATCTTTCTCAAAATCCTGCTGTATCTTCTTTATTTTCTCTACCATTTCTCTTCTTTCTTCTTGTTAGTGGTCGATCTTCTTGTCAAAATCTCTTTTAGGACGTTCCACAGGCTAAAGGCTAATAGCTGACTGCTAGCACTCTTTTTCCCATCAACCTCGCTCTACGCGTGGCACGTGTCGCGCAGCTCGTAGCTCATTTATGCTTCTTCTTGAATTTATCTATATCGAGATCAGATCCTATCACTACCAATATAGCATCTTTTTTTATGATATCATCCGCTTTTGGATGCATATTTACATCATTTCCTTCTTTTATACTTATAACATTGAGCCCGTATTGAGCTCTTATATTTACTTCCCCTAAACTTTTACCAACAAGTTCTTGGGGAGGCAATACTTCGGCTACAGAAGCATATTCGCTAAGAGAGATCTGTTCAACAACTTGTGAAGTCATGAGAGAATTTGCAAGTCTTATTCCCATTTCATTTTCAGGAAGAACGACTTTTGTAGCCCCTATTTTTTCTAATAACATTTTCTGTGTCTCATTCCTTGCTTTACATACAATATTTTTTATCCCGAGTTCTTTTAAGTTCAATGTAGTCAAAATGCTTGCTTCTAAATTAGTGCCAATTGCACATATTGCAACATCCACCTCTTTTATGGATACGCTTTGCAATGCTTCCATATCAGTTGAATCCAGACAAACAGCTTGCGCAACAAAATCAGATATTTTCTGTACAATTGCTTCATCTGAATCTATAGCAATAACTTGATGTTTTTTCCCAGCAAGGGTCTTTGCAACTGAATATCCAAATCGTCCTAATCCTATAACAGCGAATTGTCTCATTTTGTTCCTTTTGATATATGCCTGTAGCCAGAAACCAGCTGCCAGAAAAATTTTTGTCTGGCTTCTGGATACTGGCCTCTGACATCTTTCTTTAGATCAATTACTCTTAACCAACCATCACCCTTTCTTCAGGATAACGGACTTTTGATGTATCTTCTTTAAACGCAACTGATAATGCTATTGTAAGCGGGCCTACACGCCCAACAAACATTGTTATCATTATAATCATTTTTCCCAGAAAACTCAAGCCTGAAGTTATACCTGTTGATAGCCCTACTGTACCAAAGGCTGAAACAACTTCAAATAAAGTATCCATAAAAACACGATGGGTAATGCCCAGTCTATCCTGCTCTGTGAAAATAAGAAGGAAAGTTGCCAAAAAAATCCACAAGAAAGAAAGTGCTCCTACTACAATTGCACGTCTCACGATCCTATGTGGAATAGTTTTTTTAAAAACGCTTACTCTGTCTTTGTTTTTTATCATATTGACCAAAGTCACTATAAGAATTGCTGCTGTACAGGTTTTTATCCCTCCTCCTGTTGAGCCAGGAGATGCGCCTATGAACATAAGAAAAATCATTATGCAAGTAGTAGACGGCTTTAAATGGCCAACATCTATAGTATTAAACCCCGCTGTTCTGGCTGTTATGGACTGGAACAAAGAAGCAAGCACTCCCTCTTTTAAAGACATTCCCAAAAGAGCATGTGTCCTTTCACTAAAAAATATAAAGATCATGCCAAAAAAAATCAAAGAAAAAGATGTTAACAGTACCAGCTTGGTTTGCAGGCTCAAGCTTTTGTCCGAATTTCTTTTGCTAAATAGTTTTGACATATCTAACAAAACAGTGAAACCTAATCCTCCTATAACGATCAACACCATAAAAACAGCATTTACATATGTATCTGCTCTGAAATCAGATAAATTATTACTAAAAAGAGAAAAGCCTGCATTACAAAAAGCTGAAACAGAATGAAAAACCGATGTAGTTAAAGTCTCCCAAAAACTCCAGTTTTGAGTGATGGTCCAATATACAAATAAAAGCAGTGCACCTATTATTTCTACTCCAAAAGTAAGTATAAGAATGTACTTTATAAGTTTATGAAGTCCTGCAACTCCATGCTGATCAAGAGCTCTTTGTATTACAACGTTAGTGCTGATAGTGAGTTTTCTACCAAGAACAATGGCAAAAAAAAGCGAAAAGGTCATTATGCCTAAACCGCCTATCTGCATAAGAATGAAGATTACTGCTTTACCGAATGGTGAAAAGAATGCTGCTGTATCCTTAACGATAAGACCTGTTACACATGTAGCACTTGTGGCAGTGAACAAACTATCTGTAAAAGAAAGATGATAATGTTCATTAACAGATAAAGGCAGTTTTAGAAGAACTGCCCCTATCAAAATAACCAAAAAGAAACTTAGCGCCACTCTTTGCGGCGCCTGTATTTTTCTGATCACAATATTATCCCTGTATGGTTTTTACTATTGCTTTAAATGCTTTTGGATCATTAGCTGCTAGATCTGCTAATACTTTCCTGTTTATTTCTATTTTTGAAGTTTTAAGACCGTTAATGAATTTGCTATACGATATACCTAGTTCATTGCAAGCAGCATTTATTCGAATGATCCAAAGACTTCTGAAATTCCTTTTGTTCTGCTTTCTATCCCTATAATTATAGGTCATTCCTTTTTGAACAGATTCTTTTGCTGTTCTTATAAGTTTTGATCTTCCGCCAAACTGGCCTTTAGCTTTTTTTAAAAGCCTTTTTCTTCTTAATTTTGAGGCTACTGCCCATTTCACTTTTGCCATTTATTTCCTCCTTAACGGCTTGATAGGACTCGTAAAATTAACGACGTTCTCTCCCTATTTTCCAGTTTATTGGTATCTTAAAGCAATTACCTAAAAGATACCTGTCTGCTTCAAGAAGCAAACATATGTGCTTATGCGTACGGCATAAGCATTTTAAGATGTTTTGCTCCTACGCCATCAACACCTTTTGTTTTTCCAAGGTTTCTTTTCCTTTTGCTGCTTTTTTTTGTCAATATATGTCTTTTGCCAGCACCTTTTCTTTTAACTTTACCGGTTTTCGTGAACTTAAACCTTTTAGCTGCACCTTTGTTTGTCTTCAATTTAGGCATTCTTTATCTCCTTGATTGTGTCTTGTGTACTGTGTCATGCGTACTGCGTCCATTATAGAATACTCTTTTTAGTTTTCGACAGCTGATCTGCAACTCACAGACACATTACCCATTAACTCTTTTACTTCCCGTATATAAAAATAACTTGATATTTTCAGTTATTCTTTAAAAAAGAATAGTTTTATATATATACCATATTATGCAATATAATCAACTGTTTTTTAAAACTTATCCATTAAGCTTGTTTTTTAGGTATAATGACCATTGTCATTATTTTTCCTTCAAGTTGAGGTGGAGCTGACAATTCTCCTACGCTAGCCAGGTCCAAAGCAAATCTGTCCATAACACCTTTTCCAAGATCTGCATATATTATTTGCCTTCCTCTGAACATCATAGAGACCTTAACTTTGTCCCCTCTTGAAAGGAATTTTTCAGCCTGATTGATCTTTACCTTATAATCATGCTCCTCAATTTTAGGCTTAACTCGTATTGTTTTTATATGGATAACGTGCTGTTTTTTCTTTGCTTCTCTTTCTTTTTTTTCCTGCTCATATTTGAATTTTGAGAAATCCATTATTCTTACAACAGGCGGTTTCGCATCAGAAGCAACTTCAACAAGATCATATCCTTGCTCCATTGCTCTATTAAGGGCATCTGCTGTTTTCATGATCCCTAATTGCTCACCATTTTGATCTACAACACGCACCTCCGGTATCCTTATTCTTTCATTAACCCTGAAGTTTTTTGTCGACGTATGACCCTCCTTTGTTTTGGCTTTAAACCACTGATCTTATTCTATTAATTGATAGAACGATCTCTGCTACTGGCAGTTATGCTCTAATGCTTTTTAAATTGACTGATCTGTTCATTTTTTATTATATCAACAAAAGCGGGTATGGACATTGTCCCCATATCCCCTTTTATTTTAGACCTTATTGACAGCGACTGTGTTTCAACTTCCTTATCTCCAACAACTATCATATATGGGATCTTTTCTTTTTCTGCCTCTCTTATTTTTTTCTGCATTTTTTCTGAGCGCAGATCAACTTCTGAGCGTATATCACTGGCAAGGAATGTTTTCTGCAACTCCTTGCAAAACTCATGATGTTTATCTGCAATAGGGATTATTTTTGTCTGCACAGGAGCAAGCCATATAGGGAAATTCCCGCCATGATGTTCTATCAATGCCCCAAAAAACCTTTCAATACTACCTAGTATAACCCTATGAAGCAT